>CAYLSX010000006.1:0-30362 GCA_964386685.1 uncultured Woeseiaceae bacterium
CCGGATCTCGCACATAACGCATCACCAGATTGACGATCTTGTGCTGGTATTTCAGGACAAGAAGATCGAAAGCACCTTTGTCACCCTTCTGGACCCGCCGGACCAGTTGAGCATCGGTCGGTTTATTCGCCATACAGGCTGGCCCCACTCAAAACGCTGTGTAGCCAGCCAACTCCCGGATAGACCGGTGCAGACCTGGAAAGTTCTCCGTATACAGCATGTTTTATAGGCATTTTTTTCAAAATTGTGAGCCAGATTTGCGGATGCAGATGGTATCAGCTTAACCGCCCCCTCCAAAGGGTCCTGCGCCCTGCCGCCACAGTATCTGCAGGTGGCGCCATTGCTTATCTGTAGCGGCATCGCCGCGGAGAAGTTCACCAATTACCAGTCCATCCGGGCATCTCAGTCGCAGCCAGGCGAGTTTCGGCAGGACGACGCTACCGGACATAATCCGTACCGGTGACTGCCGGCCCTGTCGATCGATAACAGTCGCCTCGCCTTCCTGAAGTCGAATTGCCTTCACGCGCTGCATGCCCCTTGAGTGCCTGCCAAGCTGTCGCAGGCCGGTGAACAGCCACAAAGCGATTAACAGAGCACGGACCGGCACGGGTAACGGCAGGCGCATGAGCAAAACCAGGCCAACGAGAACGGCCGCGCATGCCGCGAGCATGACGATCTTGCGTAATAGTGGATCAGGCTTGAGGTCGGCTACGAATCGTCTCGATGACATTGGCTATCTGCGGGTTGGCGTGCAGCTGTGCCCCCAATAGATAGCCGATCAGGTCCGGATCGGGTACTTCCAAAAGCGTACGAAACGCAAGCTTTTCGGTTTCCGCCGCACACTCGTAAGCGCCATCGAGATATCTGGCGAGGAGTTCATCGAGTTCTCGCATGCCCCGCTTGCACTGCCAGCGCAGTTTGCCGTCCGTCATCATCATCTCTGCGCCAGCATTTTCTTGGTCGCGGCAATTGCCTGCGCCGGGTTCAGGCCCTTGGGACAGGTTTCCGTGCAGTTCATGATCGTATGGCATCGGTAGAGCTTGAATGAGTCATCGAGTTCATCGAGGCGCTCGTCGGTCGCATCGTCCCGGCTATCGACCAACCAGCGATACGCAGCCAGCAACGCCGCTGGACCGAGGAAGCGATCGCTGTTCCACCAGTAGCTCGGACAAGCGGTCGAACAACAGGCGCAGAGAATGCAGGCTGCCGGTTCATCGATCAGTTCCTGATCCTCTTTGCTTTGCAATCGTTCGTGGTCGCTCGGCGCCGGCGTTTTCGACTGCAACCACGGCTTGATCGATGCGTATTGCGCGTAGAAATTAGTCAGGTCGGGCACGAGATCCTTGACCACCGGCAGGTGCGGCAGTGGATAGACCTTGACCTCACCTTTAATACTGTCTGCAGAAACCGTGCATGCCAGCGTGTTGCCGCCATCGATACTCATGGCGCAAGACCCGCAAATGCCTTCCCTGCAGGAGCGACGAAACGTCAAGGTCGGGTCGATCTCGTTTTTGATCTTGATCAACACGTCGAGAACCATCGGCCCACAGGCGTCCATGTCGACGTCGTAAGTATCCATACGCGGGTTCTCGCCGCTGTCCGGATCGAAACGATAGACCGCGAATCGCCGCACATTCGCGGCGCCGTCCGGGGCCGCAAAATGCTTGCCCTTCTTGATCCGCGAGTTCGCGGGCAGTAAAAATTCGGTCACAAATTACTCCCTAGTACACGCGCGCTTTCGGCGGTATCGGATCGACATCATCCGTCAATGTTTGCTGATGCACCGGTCGATAGTCAAAAGTCACTTTGCCATCCGCATCCACCCAGGAATACGAATGCTTCATCCAGTTCTCGTCATCGCGATCGGGATAGTCCTCCCGGGCATGTGCGCCACGGCTCTCTTTACGATTCTCTGCAGACTCGATGGTCGCGATCGCGTTCAAAAGCAGGTTTTCGAGTTCAATGGTCTCGACCAGATCCGTATTCCAGATCATCGAACGATCCGACAATCGCACGTCGCCGAACGCCGCGTATGTTTTCTGCAGCAGCTCGACGCCTCTTCGCAGGGTTTCGCCCGTTCTGAATACGGCCGCATGGTTTTGCATTACTTTCTGCATCTCAAGCCGAATGTCCGCAGTCGATCTCGAGCCATCGGCATGCCGCAGCCTGTCGACCCGCTGTACGCTCACCTGACCTGCCTCGGCGGCGAACGGCTGGTGACTCTGTTGAGGCGTCATGGTTTCTATGCAATGTATTGCGGCCGCGCGGCCGAATACGACCAGGTCCAGCAAGGAATTCGAACCCAGTCGGTTGGCACCGTGCACCGATACGCAAGCGGCCTCGCCGACCGCCATCAGTCCGGGCACGACCGTCTCGGCATCGCCGTCTTTCATGGTTACGGCCTCGCCTTTGAGGTTGGTGGGTACGCCGCCCATGTTGTAGTGCACCGTCGGCAATACCGGAATCGGTGCCTTGGTGATATCGACGCCGGCGAATATTTTCGCCGTCTCGGCAATGCCGGGCAGGCGCTCCTCGATGACTTCGGCTCCGAGATGCTCCAGGTGCAGATGGATATGATCATTTTCCGCACCAACACCGCGGCCCTCGTTAATCTCGATGGTCATCGAACGGCTGACGACATCACGCGAGGCGAGGTCCTTGGCATTGGGCGCATATCGCTCCATGAAGCGCTCACCGTCCGAATTGGTCAGGTAACCGCCCTCGCCACGGGATCCTTCCGTAATCAGCATGCCGGCGCCGTAGATGCCGGTCGGATGAAACTGCACAAACTCCATGTCCTGCAGGGGGAGCCCTGCGCGAAGCGCCATTGCACTGCCATCGCCGGTGCAGGTGTGTGCGGATGTACATGAAAAATATGCACGGCCGTATCCGCCGGTCGCCAGGATGACCTGGTGCGATCGGAAGCGATGCAATCGACCCGTTTCGAGATCGAGTGCCACGACGCCACGACACGCGCCGTCTTCCATGATCAGGTCGATTGCAAAATATTCGATGAAAAACTCGGCATCGTGCTTCAACGATTGCTGATAAAGCGTATGCAACATTGCATGTCCGGTGCGATCCGCTGCTGCACAGGTACGTTGCGCCGTGCCTTCGCCGAATTGTGTTGTCATGCCACCAAACGGACGCTGATAAATGCGGCCGTCTTCGGTGCGTGAAAACGGTACGCCGTAATGTTCGAGTTCGATCACGGCATCCATCGCTTCCTTGCACATGTATTCGATCGCGTCCTGATCGCCCAGCCAATCGGCGCCCTTAACCGTGTCGTACATGTGCCAGCGCCAGTCATCCTCACCCATATTGCCGAGCGCGGCACTGATACCGCCCTGCGCCGCCACAGTGTGACTGCGCGTGGGGAAGACCTTTGTGACACTGGCCGTCTTGAAGCCGGCCTCGGCCAGGCCGAAAGTCGACCGCAACCCGGCGCCGCCCGCGCCGATTACGACAACATCGTAGTCATGATCGATAAATTCGTAGTCGCTCATCAGACATCGAAACCAATGGTAGCGAGCGCGTACAGCCCTACTGCCGCAAGCCCCACATGTGCGAGAACATTCAAGCGCAGCGACAAGACCGCGATCTTCGGGCCGTGCACATAGTCTTCAATGACTATCTGTACACCCAGTTGTGAGTGATAAACGAGCGATACGAACGTCAGCAGCATCAGGATGCTGTTCAATGGTGTGCTCATCCATGCGGACACCGCGTCAAATTGCAGGTTCTCCAGCGACAAAACGGAATATAGAAACCACAGCCCCAAAAAGACAAGGGCGACTGCCGTGAGGCGCTGCGCCCAGAAGTGACTGGATCCCCGATGCGAAGAATGCTCACTCACAGCGACATCCAGAACAGCAGCGTCAGGGCCAACGAAGCGATAACGACGGACCAGGCCGATGCTACTACCTGTCGCATCTCGAATCCCTTGCCAACATCCCAGAACAAGTGCCGAATGCCGTTACAGAAATGAAAGAAGAATGCGTAACTGAATGCCACCAACAGCAACTTGCCGAATAGCGTCCCCAACAAGGCGGCAACCGGCTCATAAGCAGTTGCACCGTAGGACAGGGTGAGTAGCCAGATTGTCAGGATGACGAGCCCGCCCGATAACGCGACACCGGTAAGCCGATGCAGGATCGAAAGCGTCATGGATATCGGCCAGCGATAGATTGTCAGATGTGGCGACAGGGGTCGGCCGGCTTTACTCATTCTTTTTATCGGTTCCTAAAAGTCGACGCAGCGACCGTTCTTCTCCCAGTCACCGTAACGCGTTGGGTCAGGGCCATCTCGCCCACCAATTTCTTTCGCAGGCTTTTCGGCCTCGTTATTATTAGTGTCGTTGGGGTGTCCGGCTTCGGCGTTTTTTGATGATTTACTGTTATCGTCGGGCATTCGGGAAGTATGCCAGACTGTGTAGGCTTGTGCAGATATGCCAAATGACATCTACAAACTGATCCGCATTACCGGGAGCGATGCCGGCGAGTTCCTGCAGGGGCAACTCACGCAGGACATGGAACTGGTTGCCCAGAGTGGAAGCCTGCCGGCTGCCTGGTGTAATCCAAAAGGCCGTGTCATTACGTTGCTCAGGATCGTGATGATCGACGGCGGTTACGGCCTCGTCCTGCCAGCCTCGATGGCGGAAACTGTCTGTCAACGACTGACAATCTTTCGATTCCGCTCTGATGTGAGCCTGGAGATCGCGGGCTCGGATTGGGCTTGCCTGATCATCAACACAGAAGGCGATCTCGACAAACTCGATAAACTCGGTCTCAAACCCGAACAGGCAGTGAATGCCTGTCGCATCGAGCACGGACTCATTGCCGTCAACGTCGGTATCGAGGAAGCCTGCGTCGAGTTGATGGGCTTCAATTCCGATCTGCAACGAGCAGGATTCACTGGCTCTGCCCCGTCCGACGACCTTCGAGCCGCGAAAATTCGCGCCGGCATTCCGGAGATCACGGAAGGTTATTCCGAGAAGTTTACGCCGCACATGCTCAACCTCGACCTGCTCGGCGCGATCAGCTTCGAAAAAGGCTGTTACACCGGCCAGGAAGTTGTCGCAAGAACGCAGAATCTCGGTAAGAGCAAGCGCAGACTGATGCGCTACCGCAGCGCTGCAATGCTTGCCAGTGGTGACAAACTCTCCGATGGCGACAGAGATGTCGGCGAGGTTATCAACGTTATAGAAAACGATTTGTTAACCGTGACGCCGGTCGACATTCACGACAGTACGCTTTCTGCTGACGGCGTCGAAGTAGTTCCGCAATTGTTGCCATACTTATCGTAGCCAATGCTGGTGCGGGCGTCCTGTATAGTCATCCATTGTCACAACGACCAGGGAGGCACGGATGTCGTTGTCTGTGATCGGCTCCGGATTCGGTAGAACCGGGACCATGTCGCTGAAAATTGCGCTCGAGCATCTGGGATTCGGCCCATGCCATCACATGGAGGAAGTGATGGATCATCCAGACCAACTCGAGCATTGGCGCGCCGCCGCCAAAGGCGAGATCGTAAACTGGGATGAAGTCTTCAACGGGTACCGGAGTACCGTCGACTGGCCCGGCGCCCACTATTGGCGTCAGTTGGCAACTGCCTACCCCGATGCCAAGGTCATTCACACGACCAGACCAGCGGACGACTGGTGGGGCAGCTACTCTAAGACCATATTGATGGTGCTGTCCGAAGCGGGAAGCGGAGACGTCAATCATGAAATGCGGACCATCCCCGAGATGGCGCATGCCATTGTCGCGGAGCAGACATTCGGCAGCAAATGCGATGACAAGATAGCGGCACTTAATGCATTTGATAAGCGGGCTAAAGACGTCGTGTCATCGATTCCCCCAGATCGCCTGCTCGTGTTCAAAGTGACTGATGGCTGGGAGCCTTTATGTGACTTCCTGGACGTCCCGGTACCCGACCAAGTATTTCCCCGCAGCAACAATCTGGACGAATTCCTGGAACTGATTAAGAAGCTGGAATGAGTTTCCTCGAAATATTGGCAGAATGTTCGATTGCCCTTGTCGGTTTTGGTGCGGTGCATGCTGCATTGCAGGGTTCACACGGGCCCCGAGGTATGTTCAGAGCGTGGACGGTCGTGTTGCACGGAGCCATCGCGTTCGTCTTGTCTGTCCTCCCGTTACTGCTGGCGCTCAGTTCACTATCACAAGATCAAATGTGGCGTGGCGCAAGCATGGTTGGCGTCGCTTTCGCCGGATTGGCCGTGTACGTCAATGTGGGGATCGACGTCCGCATGAACCGAATGGGGCACCCTCCTCAGGCAAAGAAACTGATTAGAACCGCTCAGGGACTTTCTATGGTTGCCTTGCTCGCCATGTTTTCCAACGCGATCGCATTGCCAGCATCACCCGATCCATTCCTCTATGCAATGGCGACAATGCTCCTGCTATTTGTTGCTCTCATAGCGATACTGCATTCCTTCCTGGTCCCTCTTGAGATTTTCTTCGACTCGGCACCACAGAATAAAAATCAACTGTAAACAATCATCGCTTATCGGTCGAACACCTCGGGCCGCATGTGCGGGAATAACAGTACGTCCCTGATTGATGGCGAGTCGGTAAACAACATAACGAGTCGATCGATGCCAACACCCAGTCCGGCTGTCGGCGGCATGCCGTATTCGAGTGCCCGAATGTAGTCTGCATCGTAGGACATTGCCTCGTCGTCGCCCGCTGTTCGGTTTGCCGCTTGTTCCTTGAATCGTTCGGCCTGGTCTTCGGAATCGTTGAGCTCGGAAAAACCATTGGCGATTTCCCGACCGGCGATAAAGAGCTCGAAGCGGTCCGTTACGAAAGGATCGTTGTCGTTCTTGCGTGACAGCGGTGATATTTCGGTCGGATACGAGATAATGTAAGTCGGCTCGAGTAATTCGGCCTCGCAGGTCTTCTCGAAAATCTCTATCTGCAGTTTGCCGCTGCCGTAACTCTTCTCGACCTTGATATCGAGTTTCTTCGCAATCCCTTTCAGGTAATCGAGGTCGCGTATTTTCTTTTTGTCGATATCCGGATTGTGTTTGGCAATCGCTTCCTCAACCGTCATGCGCTCAAATGGTTTCGAAAAATCGTACTCCCTGTCCTGGTAGCTCAGTTTCGCTTCACCGAGCAGAGACTCAGACATACCGCGAAGCATTGCTTCGACCATTTCCATCAGGTCTTCGTAGTCTGCATAGGCGCGATATAGTTCCAGCATCGTGAATTCGGGATTATGCTGCGTCGACATTCCTTCGTTGCGAAAACTCTTGTTTATTTCATACACTCGTTCAAATCCGCCGACGGTGAGCCGCTTCAGGAATAACTCCGGGGCGATTCTTAAAAACAGTGTCATGTCGAGCGCATTGTGGTGCGTCGTGAACGGCCTGGCGATGGCACCGCCTGGCGAGGATTGCAGCATCGGCGTTTCGACTTCGAGGTAATCCTGCGCGTCGAGGAAGGCGCGGATGTAGGCGACTAATTCGGAGCGCAGGCGAAACACGTTGCGCGTGTCCTCGTTCATGATCAGATCGACATAGCGTTGCCGGTAACGAATTTCCTGGTCCGACAAACCGTGAAACTTCTCCGGCAGCGGCCGCAGCGACTTGGTCAACAAACGCACTTCGTCGGCCATCACGGTCAGCTCACCCGTTTGCGTCTTGAACAGGGTCCCGGACGCGCCAACGATATCGCCAACATCCCACTTCTTGAAACTCTGATAGACGCCGTCGGCAAGACGGTCTCGTTCGAGTCGCAATTGAATCTGCCCTGTGCGGTCCTGAAGCTTGATGAAGCTGGCCTTGCCCATGACGCGCTTGACCATCATGCGTCCCGAGACCTTGACCGCGACAGCCTCCTCGCGAAGGTGCTCGTCCTCGTGTTCGCCGAATGCCTCGTGCAACTCCTCGGCCAGGGCATTCCTTCGAAAGTCGTTCGGATACGCGTTGCCGGACTCTCGCAACTCGGCGAGCTTGCGGCGTCGCTCGGCAATCAGCTTGTTTTCTTCTCCGTTATTGTTTTCTATGTCGCTCACTAGAGTCCCTGCTTTAATCCTGCTTCGATGAAGTCATCCAGCCCGCCATCAAGTACGGCCTGGGTATTTCCCGTCTCGACCCCGGTCCTGAGGTCCTTGATCCTGCTCTGATCCAAAACGTAGGACCTTATCTGATTTCCCCAGCCGACGTCTGCCTTGCTGTCTTCTACAATTGATGCATCTGCGCGGCGTTTCTGCAGTTCGAGTTCATAGAGTTTCGCTTTCAACTGTTTCATCGCCGTCGCCTTGTTCTTGTGTTGCGAACGGTCGTTCTGGCACTGCACGACGACGTTGGTCGGCCGGTGCGTGATCCGTACTGCGGATTCTGTGCGATTGACGTGCTGACCGCCAGCGCCACTTGCACGATAGACATCGATTCTGAGGTCGGCGGGATCGATATCGATATCGATATCATCGTCAACTTCGGGAGATATGAAGACGCTCGCGAAGGATGTGTGACGTCGATTGCCGGAGTCGAACGGGGATTTTCTGACCAGCCGATGTACACCGGTCTCGGTGCGTAGCCAGCCGTAAGCGTAATCACCGACAACCCTGACGGTCGCGCTCTTGATGCCTGCGACCTCGCCGGCCGATACTTCGATGACTTCCGTCGTGAAACCATGCGACTCGGCCCAGCGCAGATACATGCGCAGGATCATGTTGGCCCAGTCCTGCGCTTCGGTACCACCGGCGCCGGACTGAATGTCGACGAATGCATTGCGGGCGTCCATCTCACCCGAGAACATGCGGCGAAATTCGAGTTCGGCAATGTGTTCTTCCAGGCCGTCGAGATCGCTGACGACGTCATCCACCGTCGAAGAATCATCCTCTTCAATGGCCAGACCCAAGAGCTCATCGGCATCGCCGAGCCCGATCGACAGCTGGTCGAGCCCGGTGACCACTTGCTCGAGTTGAGCCCGTTCTTTTCCAAGGGATTGCGCGCGTTCGGGGTCGTCCCAGACAGAGGGCTCCTCGAGCTCTCTTTGCACTTCGGTCAGGCGCTCGGCTTTGCCTTCGTAGTCAAAGATACCCCCGTAACGCCGTCGTGCGTTCCGACAGGTCGGTGATCTTGAGTTTTATCTGGCCGGTTTCCATGTTGATGCTGCCCGCGCAAAACGCGGCATATTAACACGGCACAATTTGTTCCACGATCAATTGCGGCGTTTCCACGCCACGAAATTCATTCACGTCGAGCCGATAGGCCAGCTTCACGGGGCCACGAATCGGCAAGCCGGCCTGGTTGAATGCGATCGCGTCAATAACGACGGGGCCGTCGGCCGGCTGCACTCGCATCTTCAGGTGATTTTCTCCGACCACGCGCTGATCCACGACCGAAAAATCGCCACTCCACATCGGCTCCGGAAATCCGGCGCCCCACGGGCCCGATGCACGCAGTAAGTTGGCGAATTTCAGATTCATCGAGGCGGACGGCAAAGCACCGTCAGTCAGCAGCGCGCCGCTGAAATCGGCGGCAGGATAGAGTCGCTTGAGTTGTTTGGATACGCAATCCGAGAACGCTGAGAAATGTTTTTCCGGCAGGTTCAGGCCCGCCGCCATCGCATGTCCGCCAAATTTTGAAATCAACTCCGGCTGCGTTGCCGACACGGCTTCGAGCAGGTCCCGCACATGCACGCCGGGGATGGAACGCGCAGACCCTTTCAGCTCTCCTCCCTCGTCGCGGGCAAACGCGATAACCGGCCGGTGACAGCGTTCCCGCACACGCGAAGCAATGAGGCCGACGATGCCCTGGTGCCAGGACTCGTCATAAAGACAGACGCAAGGCGGCAGATTGCTGTCGTCCAGCGCATCGACATAGGCGAACGCCTGATCGCGCATTTTGGTTTCGATGTTGCGGCGTTCGCTATTGATGCGGTCCAGCGTCGCGGCATAACGTGCAGCCAGCGCCGAATCGTCGGTTAAAAGGCATTCGATGCCGATCGACATGTCCTCCAGGCGGCCTGCCGCGTTCAACCTCGGTCCGACGACGAAGCCCAGGTCCGAGCTGACTGTGCGTTCTATCGAACGCTTGGACTGGCTTATCAACGCCTGGATGCCGGCCACCGCTTTGCCGGCACGTATGCGATCGAGGCCCTGGCGCACCAGTATGCGGTTGTTGTAATCGAGTGTGACGACGTCCGCGACAGTGCCGAGCGCAACCAGATCGAGATAGCTCGCCGGTATTCTCGCTGCACCCTCGATGCCCTCAGCTTCGAGTGCCCGGCCGAGCGCCGCCATCAAATAAAAGGCGACACCGACGCCCGCCAGATGACGACTCGGAAAATCGCTGTCGGCAAGATTCGGATTGATCATCGCTCTCGCGGTGGGCAATTCGCTGCCGGGCAAATGGTGATCAGTAATCAGAACCGGGATGCCCAGGCGCTCGGCCTCTGCGACACCGGCAATGCTCGACACGCCGTTATCCACCGTGATCAGCAAAGCGGGCGATCGCCCTGCAGCGACGCGAACAATCTCGGGCGTTAGCCCGTAGCCGAACTCGAAACGGTTCGGCACGAGGTAGTCGACCTTGGCAAAACCAAAGTCCCTCAGGCATCGCAAAACGAGTGCAGTACTGGTTGCGCCGTCGGCATCGAAATCGCCGATTACAGTGATATGTTGATCGCGGAACTCGAGCAGCAGTTCGACCGCTTCGCTGACACCATTCAGCGCGCTGACCGGCGCGAGCTGCGACAAACTGTGGTTCAGATCTGCGGGACCTTCGATGCCACGCGATGCATAGACGCGAGCGAGGACCGGATCGATGTCGGCCAGCGCATCCAGCTGTTTCGGCACGCGTCGGGTTTTGAGTGGTCGGTAGGGGAACATCGAATCAGTTTTACAGCAACGGGGACATGCGGCGCCAGAAGCGAAACGCATCGATTCGGCCAAATCTGGCAACAAGTCCGTCGCGAAACAATAAAACCAGGCGATCGATGTTGCCGCTCTTGAGCAGGCCGCGAAGCTCATTGAGGTAGATTGCAAGCGCATCAGAGTCCTCGGCCTCGGCGGGAGTCACGACGACAAGGTCTTTAACGGCGATTTCCAGACAGGCCGCAAAGTTTCCGGGCCATGGCGCGACAACCCCGCTGCAACTCTCCCAGAATCCCTGGAACAGCGGCTCGGCGCCGAAAAACGGCGGCAACAGCTGTACTTTTTTCTCCGGCGCCCTGCCACCACCCCAGAACCAGACAGAGTTGATCGGCAAGAGCCCCTCTTGTTCGCGCCGCACATTAACCTCGTGCTCGTGCAGGCACAGCTGCAACTCACTCGTTAGGCGGTGGTATCCGGCCGCGCCGTCGCCCGATGGCATGAAGTCATCTGGCCGCCGGCCATCGATTGCTGCCGCCGGCATCGCAGCAGTCACCATCGCCTCATCGCCTCGCAGGTAGCCGTGCTGACCGACCCTGGCGAACGCGAAGCTCGTGTCGTCACCCAACGATGCCTGCAAGAAGTCGAAGATGGCGCGCAGATCCGACCTCGGCGCTTGCTCGCCTTGAAGCGCATGCAGACATAGGTGGTCGAGCCTCGGCTCCAGATGCACCGGATCGGCAGCGGCGATCCATACGGTGGGCCGGTCTCCCGTCTGACCCCAGAACCTGAGTGCGGCAAGCCCCTCCTCCGGTGCGCTAAGGCCGATCGCGGCAAGCGCCCTGGCGAACATATCGTTTGGCGACTGCGGATTCTCCAGAGTCCCACGGGAAAGCCATCGTCTCAGACCCACGTCGGCGATTCGGCCGGACATCCCTGCCGGCAATACTACGATCGCTTTCCTCGATTTTTCAGTTGCCGTAGACATAGTCAGGTGCGTAGCATGGTAACCAAGCGCTTCGGGCAATTCTTTGAAATTTACAAGAGACCAGACTACCAACGTTACGATTCACCGCATCGAATCGGGCGCAATTACGGTCGGCAATCAACGGCTGAGCGAAAACTTCGCGTTGACAGCGGACGAAGTGCTCGACGACTGGCAGGCATCCGTCATCGAGGAATTGACCGAAAACGATTTCAAGCCATTGATTGCGTCGGCGCCGGAGCTGATCCTGCTCGGCACCGGCACAAAACCGATATTCCCGCCACGCGAGCTGGTTTTCTCCCTCGCCAGGCAGGGTATAGGCCTCGAAGCTATGGACACGGCCGCCGCCTGCCGAACCTTCAATATTCTGATTAGCGAAGGCCGCAGGGTCGCGGCCGTCATGATTGTCAAAGATTAAACAGGGACGTACCCTACTTAATCCAGCATTGAGTCGCCGTAGATGCCGTGGCTCTCCATCATGCCGCGCAGGTTGGCGAGGGCATCGAGCTGAATCTGGCGAACGCGCTCCCTCGTTACGCCAATTTCCCTACCGATTGCTTCGAGTGTCAGGCGCTGTTGGCCATGCAATCCGAATCTTCGCTCGACCACGGCCCGCTGCTTGTCGCTGAGCTTGAAGACCCATGCATCGAGAATTGCATTGACCCGTTCCTGTTGGGCGCATTGTGCGGGTTCGGCTTCGTGCCTCGCCGGCAGGGAATCCAGCGGCCCGCGCTCGTCATCGGATGAACTCGAGCAAATGGTGACGCGCTCGTGCAACGCCAGCAGTCTTTCAACATCCTCAACGTCCTTGTCGAGATAGTCTGCAATCTCGGCCGCGCTCGGAGGGGCATCCTGCCCCTGGCGAATCGTCCGCGAGGCGCGTATGCAGGCATTGATTTCCTTTATCACGTGGATCGGCAGTCGCACCGTGCGCGCCTGGTTCATGATGGCGCGCTCGATGGTCTGGCGAATCCACCAGGTCGCATAGGTCGAAAATCGAAATCCGCGTTCGGGATCGAACTTCTTGACGGCATGAATCAGCCCCAGATTGCCTTCCTCGATCAGATCCAGGAGCGGCAATCCGCGATTGATATAGCGACGCGCGATCTTCACGACCAGACGGAGATTGCTTTCGATCATGCGATGCCGGGCGGACTCGTCGCCTTTCCTGATGCGGCGTGCAAACTTCACTTCCTCGGATGCGGTGAGTAGTGGCGATACGCCGATTTCGTTGAGGTACAAGCGGGTGGGGTCGGAAGTCCGACTGGTAGTGCTCGCTTCACGGGAAATCTGACCCACTTCTCAGTCCCTCGCCGATTCGGGAGCGAACCACGACCACGTCAGTTGACGATCAAGTCGAATTATCTCGCAGGCAGATACTGTCGCGGATTAACCGGCTTGCCATTGCGCCTGATTTCAAAATGCAGTCGCGGCTTTCCTCCCGGCCCCTCACCCATCATCGCTATTTTTTGGCCTTTTTTGATGGCCTGGCCCTCTCTGACCAGTAACGACGCGTTGTGCCCGTAGGCACTCAGGTAGGTGTCGTTGTGCTTTACGATAATAAGCTCTCCGTAACCTATTAGTCCACTTCCCGAATAGACAACGGTGCCATTTGCAGCCGCTTTAACGGTTTGGCCCGCATGACCGTCGATCAGAATGCCGGTACCGGTGCCGGGGCGCTTGCCGAATTCCACCGAGACCTTGCCTGTGACGGGCCAGCTCCAGGGTGGCGCCGGCTGCGTCGGTATCGTTGGCAGCGGACGTGCGGTTTTTGCTTGGGACGCCGATGATGACGAAGACCTGTGCTCGCCGGCAGGCGGCTTCAACAGAATTACCTGGCCGGGGTAAATCCGCGAGGCATCTTTGATTTTGTTCCAGCGAGCAAGGTCGCGCGCATCCTCACCGTATCGCCAGCCGATGGTAAACAGCGTCTCGCCCGTTCGGACGATGTGCTGCTCCGTCGGCGTATGGTCCCAGCGGGTTTTGGGCCCGCAGGCCACCAGGAGCAGCAGCACTGCCATCGCGACGAAGCAACGAATTCCCGCCATGCCCGTATTAATCCGTTTGTGTGATGATGACGCCGGCTATTACTACCAGTAAGACCACTGCCCAGCCGATACGCTCAACATATTTTGGCAGTGCCAAAGCCATGCGTTCTCCGCCGGCGACGACGAACCCGGCGACCAGGAAAAACCGGGCGCCTCGGCCGATCAGGGATGCAATCACAAAACCCGGCAGGTTGAGCGCGGCCGCGCCGGCCGAGACCGTGAAGATCTTGTAAGGAATCGGCGAAAAGCCGGCAACAAACACTGCCCAGACGCCCCACTCGTCGAACCATTGCCTGCCTTTTAGAAAGGCCGGCCAGTAGCCCATGTTATGCAGCCAGGGCTCTATCGCCTCCAGCGAAAAATAGCCGATCGCGTAGCCAGCGATACCCCCGGCCAGCGAGGTCAACGTGGTTACGGTCGCGAATCGCCAGGCGCGCGTCCTGTCTGCGAGGCACATCGGCGCCAGCATGACGTCGGGCGGAATCGGGAAAAAAGAAGACTCGGCGAAACTCAACGCGCCGAGATATCGCTCGGCGTGACGGTGAGCCGACCAGGCAAGCACACGATCATAAAGGGGACCGAACAGGCGCAAGGCTATCGAGGTCCCTGTTGAGTCACTTGCTTAAGTATATTAGACATACTGTTGTTTTTATTGTTTTTTTCCGTGAACCAACGGAACGAAACTGACGAGAGCAATTGATACCTGCTCGTAGCGGTCGTCGTACTTGGTCACTTTGACCAGCTCCTGCCGGCCCGATGGCCCGACCGGAATGACCAGGTGTCCGCCGGTTTCGAGCTGACCGAGAAGCTTTTCCGGGAGCTCCTCCGCTGCCGCAGCAACGATGATGCCGTCATACGGTGCGTACTTCGGCCAGCCCTCCCAGCCGTCGGCAAGCCGGAAGTGCACGTTGTAAATATCCAGTTGGCGCAGCCGTTGCTTGGTTTTTCTCAGGAGTTCGGGAATTCGCTCGACCGTGTATATCTCCTTGACCAGCGGCGCCAGCATGGCAGTCTGATATCCGCAGCCGGTGCCAATTTCAAGTATTCGCCCACCGTCCAGTCCGTCGAGCAATGCCTCCGTCATCCTGGCAACGACGTAGGGTTGGCTGATCGTCTGCCCCAGCCCGATCGGCAGCGCGGTGTCCTCATAAGCCCGACTCGCCAAAGCTTCGTCGACGAACAAATGACGCGGCACATTGCGGATTTGTTCCAGGACCTCGGAACACCTGATCCCGGACTCTTGTAGTCGTTGCACAAGTCGGTCGCGCGTACGCGCCGATGTCATGCCGATTCCGCGAACGTTGTGATCAATCATTTGTTGATCCATTCGCGGATCTCTGGCAGCACCTCGTGCCACGTCAAATCCACTTTGAGTGGCGTGACAGAAACTTCGCCCTTCTTGATTGCCTCGAAATCCGTCCCGGGCCCGGCGTCCTGACCCGGTCCGGCCGGTCCAATCCAGAAAATCGTCTTGTCCTGCGGGTCCTTGGTCTTGATCAACGGCTCCGAACGATGCCGGAAGCCCAAGCGGGTAGCCTGTACGCCGTTAAGCTGATCATATGGCCGGTCCGGAACGTTGACATTCAATATCACATCATTCGGCAGTGGCTTCTCCTTCAGGCGTTCGACCATGTCGCGGGCGACTTTGGCAGCAGTGCCGAATTGACCGCCCTGGTGCCCGACGAGCGAGACTGCGATAGCGGGGTAACCCAGGAAGCGGCCTTCCATCGCCGCCGCCACGGTGCCCGAGTAGATGACATCGTCACCCAGGTTGGCGCCGTGATTGACGCCTGCAACCACGATGTCGGGCTCGAAATCGAGATAGCCGGAGAGCGCAAGGTGAACGCAATCGGTGGGCGTGCCATTGACGAAATAGCGGCCCTCGACCACCTGATGAACCCGAAGCGGTGCGTGCAAAGTCAGAGAGTTGCTGGCACCACTGTGATTTCGGTCCGGGGCGAATACGACCACGTCCCCTATTTCTGACAGCTCATCGGCGAGCGTCGTAATTCCCGTGGCGAGATAGCCATCATCGTTGCTGACCAGAATTTTCACATTACGTCCATGAGTGAGCGGGTTTCGTGGGTTTTCGAAGCCGCGCTCACTATACTCAAAGTTCCCCGTTTGCCATAGCAGTGATTACGGAGTCTGCATTGCCGCCAAAGGACAACGATGACGCCGAGCTTTTCCGACGCCAGATGTCGGATGCACGACCGTTACGTCATGACGCCGTGCCGCCGCCGCCCAGTCGTGCGATTGCCAAGGCGAAATTCGCCAAACGCGACGAACGAAACGCATTACAGGAGAGCCTGGAAGCGGAGGTCGAATCGATGGACGTCGAAAGCGGACAGAGCCTGTCTTTCGCTCGCCCCTCTGTCGGTCGCCGTACCTTTCGCAAACTGGCTCGCGGTAGTTTCAGTGTTCAGTCCGAGATTGATCTGCACGGTCTGACCGTGGCCGAGGCGCGGACGGTCCTGGGGGATTTCATCGAGGGCAGTGTCGAGCGGGGCGACCGCTGCGTTCGCGTGATCCACGGCAAGGGATTGGGCTCGGGCGATCGCGGACCGATTTTGAAAGCCAAGGTCGATAACTGGCTACGGAAATGGGACCCGGTACTGGCGTTCATCTCGGCCCGCCAGGTCGATGGTGGTACCGGCGCCGTCTACGTGCTGTTGAAGAAGCGCTAGGCTTCGTAGTGGGTAATTTCCCTGAGCACGGCGGTCGCGAAACCACCCCGCGTCAGGAAAAAATCCAGCCAGACGGTATCGCCCTGCCGTTCCCAATTAAAATCGCGAACGCCGAGGCGCAGCGCGCGCCGTGCCTGCTGGACCCGATCGTTTTGCAGGCCTTCCCCGAATTCCGGAAAGCGACTGACGATTGCATGCTCCCGCTCGGCGACCTCACCCTCGCTTTGTAAGTCACCGCTACCCCACAGTGCGCCACTCGGATGTATGTCGAGCATGTCGATTCGTCTTTCAAGTTCATTATCGACTGCCGCAACCTGAAAAATGCTGGCACTTCCATCGAGATTGGCGCAATCGCCCGCCAGCAAGGTGTTCCAGGTGCCATTCCTGACCCTGTCATCGAGAATCTGATTGAAGAGAAACGAGCGTGGTGCCGAAATAGCCATGCTTCGTTTGCTGCGCGACATGCGTTTGCCGGAAAAATAATCGCGAGCCAGCTCGAGATTGCCGCCGCCTCTTCCGAAGCGTTGCTCACCGAAGTAGTTGGGCACGCCGGCACGCCCGATATTCGACAGTCGCTTATCGAGATCCTCGTCGTTGTCGGCGAGATTTCTCAATGCGATGCGAAAGTGGTTGCCGGTGTGAGCGCCGCGTCGAAGTTTGCGAAGATGCCGGGCTTGCTGGGTCACGCGCACGCCTTCCAGGTCCATCGTTTGCCAGTCGGCTTTGTCGCCTGCCGGGCGCCGCACGCTGAACCATTGCGTGGTCACTGCATGTCGATCTTTCAGCCCTGCATAGCCCACATCGGACTCACGAATGCCGGCGAACCTGGCGAGCCCACTCGCCACCCAGCTGGTATTCGCGCCGTCTTTTTCGATTTTGAGGTAGTCGTGCTCGCCATCG
The DNA here is from genome assembly GCA_964386685.1 of uncultured Woeseiaceae bacterium. Taxonomy (GTDB): domain Bacteria; phylum Pseudomonadota; class Gammaproteobacteria; order Steroidobacterales; family Woeseiaceae; genus JACZWL01. The sequence goes on from CAYLSX010000006.1 coordinate 17,463, forward strand.
CCGGACAGCTCGAATCCGAGCTGCTCGTCGACTTGAAAGTCCGCGTTGGATTGCCTGATGCGACTCGATGCAAGCGGTACGCCGTAGGCGCGGTTCCAGTTGGGCAACGGCGTGTGAGTCACTCTGCTTCTGGCGTGTGTGAGGCGGGAACCACCTGGTAGAAGGTTTCATTGTCGCCGATCAGGCCCAAGTCGGTGCGGGCCCTCTCTTCCGCGGCTTCCCGGCCATTCTTGAGATTTAATACTTCTGCTTCGAGGGCGACATTGCGCTCTTTGAGGCCTTGATTCTGCAGACGTTGTTCTGCAACAGCGGCTCTCAGTTCACGGGTTTTTGGATATCCGTTATCGGACAGCCACAGCTTCGCCTGCATGACCAGACCAAGGATCACGAGTGCTGCGAGTATCCAGCGCGATGAAAACAAGTCCGTCCCCTATCCCCAATTCGTTCAAGGCACTTCGACCGAGAATGCTCCTCGTCCGGCGTACCCGGCCTCGCTGCCCAGTTCCTCTTCGATGCGCAGCAGCTGGTTGTACTTCGCGATCCTGTCCGATCGCGACAACGAGCCTGTCTTGATCTGCGTGGCCCGAGTCCCGACCGAAATATCGGCAATCGTGCTGTCCGAGGTCTCCCCGGACCGGTGCGAGATTACCGCTGAGTAATCCGCCTCGACTGCCATAGTAATTGCATCAAGAGTTTCCGATAAGGTACCGATTTGGTTAGGTTTTATCAACACAGAATTTGCGATATTTCGCTCGATCCCAGATTTCAGAATGCCCGTGTTGGTGACGAACAGGTCATCGCCGACGAGCTGCACGCGGGAGCCCAGCCTGGCCGTCAGTTCTGCCCAGCCATCCCAGTCGCCCTCGTCCATGCCATCTTCGATCGTAATGATCGGATAGGCATCGACCAGTTCGACGAGATAGTCACAGAATCCGGCCGCATCAAAATCCCGGCCTTCCGAATCCAGCCGATATCGACCTTCTGAATAGAATTCCGAACTCGCGACATCGAGGCCGAGCAGGATATCGCCACCCGCCTTGAAGCCGGCGCGCTCTATCGCCTCGACGATCGTATCGAGCGCCGCCACGTTGGACGGCAGGTCCGGCGCGAATCCGCCTTCGTCGCCGACGGCGGTGTTGAGATTCATCCCTTGCAGCACATCCTTGAGCGTGTGAAATATTTCCGCGCCGTATCGAAGCGCCTCGGCAAAGTTGGGCGCGCCAACCGGCAATATCATGAATTCCTGAATGTCGACGCTGTTATTGGCATGCGCGCCACCGTTGATAATGTTCATCATCGGTACCGGCATGGTCGTGCTGTCACCCAAATGCCTGAAGAGTGACAGGCCTTTCGATTGCGCTTCGGCTTTGGCGACCGCCAGCGAGACCGCGAGCAATGCGTTCGCTCCCAGATTTTCCTTGTTGTCGCTACCGTCCAGCTCAATCATCTTCCGATCGATGGCACGCTGATCGCTGAACGAATCTGCGAGCAGCGCGTCGCGAATCACACCGTTGACGCTGGCAACCGCCTTTTGAACGCCTTTACCGAGATAGCGGTTCTTGTCGCCGTCGCGAAGTTCGACCGCCTCGCGAGTACCGGTCGAGGCGCCAGAGGGCACGGCGGCGCGTCCGGAACTGCCGTCCTCGAGTGTTACGTCGGCTTCGACCGTTGGGTTGCCTCGGGAATCCAGAATTTCCCGACCATGTATGTCTGTAATCCTGATCATGTGCCGAGGCCGTATTCCGCTTCCTGAAAAGTCGTTTTCTTGACGCAGTCGTCAATTGCTTTCAGCGTTTCCAGAAGCGCACGCATCTTGTCGAGTGGCCATGCGTTCGGTCCGTCGCTCAATGCTTTGTCGGGATCCGGATGTGTCTCCATGAAGAGACCCGACACGCCTGCAGCCGTTGCAGATCTCGCCAGCACCGGAATGAACTCCCGTTGACCACCCGACGAAGTACCTTGACCGCCTGGCAGTTGCACGGAATGCGTGGCATCGAAGACCACCGGACAGCCGGTACCCCGCATTACGGCAAGGCTGCGCATGTCGGACACCAAATTGTTGTAGCCGAAGGAAAAACCGCGCTCGCAAACCATGATGTCGTCGTTTCCGGTCGATTTCGCCTTGTCGACCACGTTCTGCATTTCCCACGGCGACAAAAACTGGCCTTTCTTGATGTTGACGGGCTTGCCCTGACTGGCGGCGCTCAAAATGAAGTTTGTTTGCCGGCAAAGGAATGCCGGCGTCTGCAACACGTCAACGACCGCTGCAACCTCCGCCATCGGCGTATCCTCGTGGACATCCGTCAGGACCGGTACACCCAGCTGTGACTTCACCTCAGCGAGAATACGCAGGCCTTCTTCCTGACCCGGTCCGCGGAATCCATCTTTCGAACTTCGATTGGCTTTGTCGAACGATGACTTGTAAATAAACGGGATATTCAATTCGCCGCAGATCGACTTGAGCTGCCCGGCCGTTTCCACCGCCATGGCCTCACTTTCAACAACGCAGGTTCCCGCAATCAGAAAAAACGGTTTGTCCGGTCCGGCATCGAAACCGCATAGCTTCATGCCTGGGCGACCTTCGGCATCTCACCGCTGTGATGGAGCCGGGTCGCGAGGATAAAGCCGGTAAACAGCGGATGGCCGTCACGCGGATTGGAGGTGAATTCGGGATGAAACTGGCTGGCGACAAACCAGGGGTGTTCTGGCAACTCGATCACTTCAACCAGGTCGTCGACCGACAAACCGGAAAATCTGATGCCGGCCTTCTCGAGGACGTCTCGGTAGTTGTTGTTGACCTCATAGCGATGCCGGTGGCGCTCGTGAATCTCGTTGGCGCCGTACACCGTCGCTGCCAGCGATCCATCGACAAGACTTACCTTCTGTGCACCGAGACGCATGGTACCGCCGAGCTCGGACTCCTCGCTGCGACGTTCGCGTTCTCCGGCGTCGGTTTCCCATTCGGTAATCAGTGCGACGACAGCATGCGGCGTACCACGTACGAACTCAGTACTGTGTGCACCCTCGAGTCCGGCAAGATTTCGTGCAGCCTCGATGATGGCCACTTGCATGCCGAGGCAAATGCCGAGATAAGGCACGCTGTTTTCCCGCGCGTACTGTACAGCCGAGATTTTGCCCTCGATACCACGGTCGCCGAAACCGCCAGGCACAACGATGCCATCCATGCCGTGCAGGCAGTCGACGCCCTTGTCCTCGATGTCCTGTGATTCGATGTAATGAATGTTGACTCGCGTACGTGTGTGAATACCGCCGTGCAATAGCGCTTCAGACAGCGATATATAAGAGTCCTTGAGATCGACATACTTGCCGACCATGGCAACATTGACTTCCGACTTCGGATTCTTCTTCGCCTGAACCACCGAATCCCATTCGCTGAGATCGGCTGGCGGAAGGTCCAGACCCAGCTGCCTGACGACGATGTCGTCCAGGCCCTGCTCTTTCATCATCGCCGGAATTTTGTAGAGATCGTCGACGTCGTATGCTGATATGACGGCCGCTTCCTGTACGTTGGTGAACAATGCGATCTTCTTGCGGTGTTCGCCGGGAAGCACCTGCTCCGAACGGCAGACCAGAATATCGGGCTGTATGCCGATCGAGCGCAGCTCCTTGACGGAATGTTGTGTCGGTTTGGTCTTGATCTCTGCCGAGGTCGCGATATACGGCACGAGAGTCAGGTGTACATAGACGACCCGATCGTGGCCCAATTCGATGCCCATTTGCCGGATTGCCTCGAGGAATGGCAGCGACTCGATGTCGCCAACCGTACCGCCGATTTCGACCAGGCAAATATCGGCATCGCCGGCTCCTTTCTTAACGCTTTGCTTGATTTCGTCAGTGATATGCGGGATCACCTGCACCGTCGCACCGAGATAGTCGCCACGCCGTTCCTTGGCAATGACACTCTCGTATATCCTGCCGGTCGTGAAATTGCTGTTGCGCCCGGTGGTTGTCCGGACGAAACGTTCGTAATGACCGAGGTCGAGATCTGTCTCGGTGCCGTCCGCTGTTACGAAGACTTCGCCATGCTGAAAAGGGCTCATCGTTCCGGGGTCGACATTCAGATAGGGATCCAGCTTGATCATGCTGATCGACAATCCACGCGACTCCAGGATTGCACCGAGGCAGGCAGAAGTGATCCCCTTACCCAGGGACGACACCACGCCGCCGGTGATGAATACATACGATGTCATTTATGGGCCCTTGCTTTAAGGCTTCGGGAAATGATAAAGGGTCAGAATAAAAACACGATTGAGTGTTTTTCTTCCAACCCTTAGAGAACCTCAGTTCTGTCGTCCCGTCGCAGATGAAAGACGGCTTTACAAGTTAACAGATCGTTAGGTCATTCACAATCGCGGCATGGCTAGTGAAGTGCCGGACGATTACGCCAGTGAATGCCGTAACCGTTTGTTTTACTTGCCTCTGCAGCCACCCAGAGGTCGCCGACAGCGACCAGCCTATCGCCCGCATAGAGCAAAGGTATCCGCTGTCGCATCCACGGCACGACGCCATCTTCTTGCAGCAGTTTCTTGAGTTTGTGAGTGCGATGTCGACCCACCGGGCAGAGCTCTTCACCGCCTTGTCGAAATCGTAAAGCCAGCCCATCCTCGACTGCTGCATCGTCGATACCGCCGTCGACGCCCGCTTCCAGTCGCATTTGGCCGCCTCCCTTGCCGAGATCCAGCCATTGTCCGTCCGCCATCAGTATGGTCTTGCCCAGTTCTGCCTCATCCGGCGCGTCGGCAAGCAGATACAGATTGCTGCGGTAACGCCTGACCTCGGCGCCAGGCCAGCCGACGAGTGGCTGCGCGTCCTCTTTGGCCGGAATCAGTTCCTGCGTGATTTGGTACAGGCGAGTTGCCGGTGGCGGCGGCAGGCCACACTGTCTGACGGCGTGGCGCAACAGGTTGCGCTGTCGTTTTTCCGACAGCGACTTGAGCCCTTCGATATCCAGCCGATCCGGCTTGATGCCGGACGCAATATTGGCGAGGTCCAGGCGGGCGAGATCGTTCAGCAACTCGGCTGCCTCGGATGCCAGCTCGGCACTTTTGGCGAGTCTCTGTGCAACACCCGGCCAGCGTTCGGCCAGTACCGGCATAAGCTCCCGGCGCAGGAAATTGCGATCGAAGCGCGTGTCCAGATTAGAGGGATCATCGATCCATTGCAGGCCCTGTTCCTCGGCGTAAGCTCTGATCGATGTGCCGCTCACACCGAGCAATGGTCTGGCGAGCATGCCGCGCGAAAATGGCTGCAACGCGCCGATGCCGGCGAGACCGGCCAGGCCGCTGCCCCGCATCAGATTCAGCAGCAGCGTCTCAGCCTGATCGTCTTCATGATGTGCACTGAGAAGCCAGTCACCGTCCTCGACAATGTCACGGAATGCATCGTAGCGAGCCTGCCTCGCCGTCGCTTCGATGCCGAGTCCGGATTTGTCGTCGACTTCGACCGTCCGGCTGAGGAAGGGCACATCGAGATCGCCCGCGATACTTTGACAATGGCTTTCCCAGGTGGGCGCATCGTCATGCAGCCCGTGATTGATGTGCACGGCGAGGATCGGTAACTGATGAAGTTCGGCGCTTTTGGCGAGCGCATGCAACAGAACGCTGGAATCGATACCGCCGCTGAATGCGACGATGTATCGGCACGGCTTGCTCTCCTGCAGTTTTGCGAGACGCGCCAACAAAACTTTTGAATTAAACGACATTGACCGGCGTGCTATTCCTTGAACTGGCCGAAACCGGAAATGCGGCGCTGTCGCATTTCGAGTAGCTGATCGATGTCGAGCAGATCGAGCTCGTCCAGGTGCTTTAAAAGCGCATTACGAATGACTTCCGCGGACGCGGCCGGATCACGATGGGCTGCACCCAGCGGTTCCGGTAAAACTTCGTCCACCAGGCCGAATTCATTGAGGCTCTCCGCAGTAATGCGCATTGCATCGGCAGCCTCCTCGGCTTTCTCGGCACTCTTCCAGAGAATGGATGCACAGCCTTCCGGCGAGATAACGGCATAGACCGCGTATTGCAACATCAACAGCCGATCACCGACGCCGATCGCCAAGGCGCCGCCGGAACCGCCTTCGCCGATCACGACACTGATGATCGGCGTCCGCAGACCTGCCATCAGATACAGGCTGCGAGCAATCGCCTCACTTTGTCCGCGTTCCTCCGCGCCCACACCGGGGTATGCGCCCGGCGTGTCGATGAGCGTAACGATCGGCAGCGAAAACTTTTCCGCCATTCTCATCATGCGCTGTGCTTTACGATAGCCCTCGGGTTTCGGCATACCGTAATTTCGGCGCACGCGTTCCTTGGTATCGCGGCCTTTCTGATGGCCGATAAACATCACAGGACGGCCATCCAGTCTGCCAACGCCGCTGATAATTGCCGGGTCATCGGCAAACATGCGATCGCCATGCAGTTCCTGAAAATCGGGAGAGATGATCTTCAGATAGTCGTCGGTGTATGGGCGCATCGGATGCCGCGCGACCTGCGCGATCTGCCATGCGCTGAGTTTGGAGAATATGCTCTTGGTGAGCGTCGCGCTCTTGCCCTTGAGTCTCGCAACCTCTTCGTTAATGTTGATTTCGGAGTCATCGCCGACGAATCGAAGCTCTTCGATTTTGGCTTCGAGTTCTGCGATAGGCTGTTCGAAATCCAGGAACTTAAGATCCATAAGCCATTGTTTTTATGAGCACGGAAGCCCGACTCTACATCATTTCCCGGCCTGGCGCGTAGAGCAATCTGACACTATTCTGGCCCAGCAGCGCGGCCAACTTGTCGCGCAATTCACGGCTCGGTTTGACCGTCCACTCGGGCCCGAGATTCAGCCGGGCAGCGGCATGCTCGCCGATGTATTGCACGGAAACGTCGCAATGACCCTCCCGATACGGCAGTAACACGTCATGCAGGCGAGTCAGCAGATAGTCGCCCTGCCCATTGGGCGCCAGGCTCAACACCATGCCTTTCGCCTGTTTTTCGATGGCGAGATCTATGTGCAAGACGCGTTTGGCGCTGACACGCCAGGCAGACAGGAAATCGTCGTAGCGCAAGGTGCCACTCACGACCACGATTTCATCCTTGACGAGGAGGGATCGATAATCCTGAAATGCCTCCATCGAAAAACTCGTCTCGATGCGTCCCGAATCGTCGTCCAGCACGACCGTAAACCGGTTACCGCGTTTGCGTATGTCCATGATCAGACCAGCGACCGTTACCGGGCGGCCGGCCTGCGCATAGCTGCGTTCACCGTTGTTTTTCGGCGGTGGCGGTTCGGAGCTGATGTCTGCTAACTTGCCGTCGGCCAAATAGAGTGCATCTTTCGCAATAGCATCGAATGGATGACCGGTCAGGTACAAGCCGAGCGCTTCCTTTTCCTTGCGTAAATATTCACGGTCATTCCATTCAACGAAGTCGCGTGCCTGCACCGACGCAACGGCGCGCTCGGGTTTTTCGATGCCGAACATGTCATTCTGTCCGGCGGCCCGCGCACGCGCTTCCTGGTCAGCGGATTTCATCGCTTCCGGCAGCGCCCGCATCATGCTGCGTCGCGTCTCACCGAAGACATCCATGGAACCGGACTTGATCATCGCCTCGATTGCCCGGCGATTGAGCTTGTCCGCATCCACCCGGCGACAAAAGTCGTCCAGACCTGCGAACTCACCATTCCTGGCTCGCTCTTCAATGATGGATTCGACCACGTTACGGCCGACGCCTTTAATCGCCCCGAGGCCGTAAAGGATGGATTGCTCGCCAGCCACACTGAACCGGTAGGCGGATTTGTTGATGTCCGGCGCCTTCAGTTCCAGTGCCAGGCGCTTGCAGTCATCCTTGATCAAAACGAGCCGATCGGTGTTATCAAGATCCGCGCTCATCACAGCCGCGGTAAATGCCGCCGGGTAATGTGCTTTGAGGTATGCCGTCTGATAAGCCAGTAATGCGTAGGCAGCCGAATGTGACTTGTTAAAACCGTAACCGGCAAATTTTTCCATCAAATCGAAAATGCGTGTTGCCGTGAAGTCGGCGACGCCACGCTTCATCGCACCATTGACAAAAACCTCGCGTTGCTTGGCCATTTCCTCGGGTTTTTTCTTGCCCATCGCACGCCGCAGAAGGTCGGCTCCGCCAAGCGTATAGCCCGCGAGAATCTGCGCGATCTGCATCACCTGCTCCTGATAGAGGATGACGCCGTACGTTTCACTCAGAACGTCGCTCAGGTCAGGGTGCAGATAGTCGGTGTTCGATTTGCTGGCATCGTGTCTTCGTGAAATAAAGTCATCGACCATGCCCGATTGCAGCGGGCCGGGACGGAACAGCGCAACCAGTGCAACCAGATCCTCGAAATGATCCGGTTGCATGCGTGTGACCAGATCGTGCATGCCGCGTGACTCGAGTTGAAATATCGCGGTCGTACTCTTTGTCCGCAACATCTCGAAGGTCCTGGCATCATCCATCGGGATGTTGCTGATATCGAGTTGCAGCTCGGGATGCTCCGCATTAACGGTGTGCACCGCCCAATCGATAATGGTCAGTGTCTTCAGTCCAAGGAAATCGAACTTGACGAGTCCGACCGCCTCGACATCGTCCTTGTCCAGCTGGGTGACGATATGCTCACCACCCTCTTCACAATAAAGCGGCGTAAAGTCGGTCAACTTGTCCGGCGCGATAACGACGCCGCCGGCGTGCTTGCCGGCATTTCTGACGAGACCCTCGAGCGACTTGGCAAGATCGATCATCGAGCGAACTTCGTCATCGCTCTGATACATCGATGAGAGTTCTTCCTCCTGCTCAAGCGCTTTGTCGAGCGTAATGCCGATTTCAAACGGCACCTGTTTGGCGATTCGATCGACGAAGCCGTAAGGATGTCCAAGTACGCGTCCGGCATCCCGGATCACGGCTCTCGCCGCCATGGTGCCGTAAGTGATGATCTGCGACACGCGGTCGCGGCCATACTTCTCGGCGACGTACTCGATGACCCGATCGCGACCTTCCATGCAGAAGTCGATATCGAAATCCGGCATCGACACACGTTCGGGATTCAGGAATCTCTCGAACAGTAGCTTGTGTTCGAGCGGATCAAGGTCGGTGATGCCCAGTGCCCAGGCGACCAGCGAGCCCGCTCCCGAACCGCGGCCGGGTCCGACCGGAATCTGCTGATCCTTGGCCCAGCGAATGAAGTCGGCAACGATGAGAAAATAACCGGCAAACCCCATGTCGCAGATGACGGTGAGCTCGGTTGCCAGCCGCTCCCGGTACGGTGCTGCGACATTGTCTTGAGCCGACTCTTCGGTCCCCAGCTTCTGAAATATTCGCGCCAGTGCAGCAGCTAGCCCTGACTCCGACTCCGAGATCAGGTACTCGTCCGTCGTCTGTCCTTCGGGAACCGGAAACTTGGGTAGGAAGCTCTCGCCGAGTTTGAGATGAAGATTGCAGCGCTTTGCGATTTCCAGCGCGTTCGAAAGTGCCTCGGGCACATCTTCGAAGCGCTGAGCCATCTGCTCGGAATCTTTCAGGTACTGTTCTTCGCTGTAATGGCGAGGTCGCTCGGGGTCGCTAAGCGTGCGGCCTTCCTGAATGCAGACTCGCGCTTCATGCGCTTCAAAGTCCCCCGGCTCGAGAAAACGCACGTCGTTGCTGGCGACGACCGGCACGCGCATGCTGCTGGCGAGCCGCAATGCATTTCCAACAAACTCTTCCTCACCGCTTCGCCCTGTGCGCATCAACTCCAGGTAGTAGCGATCGCCGAATACCTTCAACCATGCTGCCAGGCGTTTTTCGGCAACGTCGTAGTGATTGCTTGTCAGTGCCCTGCCAACATCGCCCTGCATTCCGCCCGACAAGGCGATAAGCCCCTCGCAACTCTCTTTCGTCAACCATTCGCGTTCCGCCATGGGAACGCCACGATGCTGGCCTTCGAGATACGTCCTCGTTAACAAGGTGGTGAGATTTCGATAACCGGTCTGATTCTGGCACAGCAACACCATCGCTGCAGGCCTGCCGATGTCATCGTGATCGGCGAGTTTCAGATCAACACCAACGAGCGGTTTAACGCCGGCTTTGATCGCCTCGCGACAGAATTTGACCATGCCGAACAGATTGCCCTGGTCCGTTAGCGCAACGGCGGGCATACCTGTTGATGCGCAACGCTGCATCAACGCGGGAATCCTGACCGTGCTGTCGACGATCGAGTACTCGGTGTGCAGATGCAGATGTACGAAAGGGTGAGTCATGATGAGTCGTCCATTCTAAACTCATCAATCGCTGAAGGTCATCGCGCAAATCGGACGAAAACTCCGGCGATGTTGCTGACAGGGGCCGAAGCGCTCGATGCGCTCGCGATGATCAGCTGTTCCGTATCCTTTGTGCCGGGCAAAGCCGTAATCCGGGTAGATCCTGTCCATTTCGACCATGATCTGATCGCGACAGACCTTGGCAACGATCGAGGCCGCACTGATTGCGGCATTTGTGGCATCGCCACCAACGATGGCCTCACCATCGATGCGCTCGCTGCCGAATGTGAGTTCCGGTAAACGATTGCCGTCGATTTGAACATAATGTGGCAGCAGCGGCAGACCGAGTATGGCGCGACGCATCGCCAACAGCGTTGCCTCGAGAATATTGAGGCTATCAATCTCGGCTGCATCCGCCCACGCGACCGACCAGGCCACCGCATGCTGCCGTATGTCCCCCGCAAGTTCGGCCCTGCGCCTGGCGGTCAGCTTCTTGGAGTCTTTCAAGCCTTCGATGACCGTGTGCCTGTTCAGAATCACGGCGCCGGCGACGACAGGTCCGGCGAGCGGTCCGCGCCCCGCTTCATCGATACCGGCAACCGCTCGCTCGAGCATTACGCCCCAGCCGCCAGGTCGAGTATTGCCTTGGCAGCCCGTTGCTGAGCGCCGCGCGCGAGATCGGCGCGTAACGCGACGAACTTTTCGTGAATGTCGGCGCATCGTTCGGCATCGTCCAGCAGGTCGGCGACCGCTTCTGCCAGCGCTTGCGGCGTTGCCTCACCTTGCAGAAATTCCGGCACCATCGGCTCGTCCGTCAAGAGATTGGGCATCGCGAAATGCTTCACCTTGACGAGCTTGAACCAGCGCTGCAATAAATAAGTGAGCGGCGACAATTTGTATGCTGCAACCATCGGCCTGCCGAGCAATGCAGTTTGCAAAGAAGCGGTGCCGGACGCGAGAAGCACGACATCAGCGGCCGCAATTGCGGATTCTGCCTTGCCGTCGATGAGTTTGATTCGATCACCGATACCGGCTTCATCGACATGCGTCGCAAAAACCTGTCGCAATCTCGGATTCACCGTCGGCGAAACGAACTCGACATCGGAGTAGCGTTTGCTCAGGATCGAACAGGCTTTCGCAAACACCGGTCCCAACCTGTTGATCTCGTTACTGCGGCTGCCGGGTAAAACGGCGACGACTCTTTTGGCCGACAAGCCCAATTCCGCCCTCTTCGCCTCAACGTCAACGTTGGCGTCGATACCGTCGGCCAGTGGATGCCCGACGAACTCAGCCGCGACGTCGTGCGCTTCGTAAAACTTCTCTTCGAACGGAAATATGCACAGCACCTTGTCTACCGCTTTGGCGACTTTTCGAACGCGGCCCTGGCGCCATGCCCAGACAGTCGGGCTCACATAGTGAACGGTGGTGATTCCTTGCTCGCGCAGCGACTGCTCGAGTCCCAGATTGAAGTCCGGCGCATCGATACCGACGAAGATATCCGGTGGATTTTCCGACCAGCGCTTGACCAGAGAGCGACGCAGTCGCAACAGGCGGGGTAATACCTTGATGGGCTCGACGAGTCCCATCACCGCCAGGACCTCAGCATCCTCCCAAACTTCGCAACCTGCCTCGCGCATGGCCGGTCCCGCGACACCCTCGACGCGTACGGCTGGATTTTGTGCCTTGAGCGCTTGAATCAGCCCCGCACCCAACTGGTCGCCGGACACTTCGCCAACGACCATGCCGATCCGAATTTCTCGCATTATCGGGCGACGCCGCGCTCGGACGTCTTGAGCGACTCGAGAAATATGTCGAGTTCCGGCTGCTCGGCGACCAGGTCTTCAATCTCCGCAATCGCTTCGGCGAGTTTCAGACCGTTGCGATACACAATTCGATAGGCGTTCTTGATATTGCGAATTTGCTCCTTGCTGAATTCGCGCCGTTTCAGCCCTTCGCTGTTGATGCCGGCAGGCGAAGCCGGCGTGCCGAATACCATTATGTAGGCCGGAACATCCTGGTTTGCACCCGTGTACATGCCGAGGAAACTATGCGCGCCGATGTGGACAAACTGGTGTGCGCCGGCGAAACCGCCAAAGATCGCCCAGTCACCGACATGCACGTGCCCTGCAAGTGTCGTGTTGTTCGCCATGATCGTTTTGTTGCCGATTTGGCAATCATGTGCGATGTGAACGTAAGCCATGATCCAGTTGTCGTCGCCGAGCCGGGTCACACGCTGATCCTGCACGGTGCCTCTGCTAATCGTGCAGTACTCACGAATGGTATTTCTGTCGCCGATCTCCAGGCGCGTATCTTCGCCTTGATATTTCTTGTCCTGTGGATCGTCACCGATCGATGCGAACTGATAAATATGATTATTCTCGCCGATTCGGGTAGGGCCGTTTATCACGACATGGCTTTCCACTGTCGATCCGGCACCGATTTCAACCTGATCACCGATGATCGAATACGCTCCGACATCGACGTCATTGGCAATCACGGCAGTGTCGGAGATTATCGCGGTATCGTGAATCATGCGCGCATTCTTTTTGGCGTGCACATCATGCGCGCATTCTTTTTGGCGTGCACATCATGCGCGCAATTCCTTTGGCGCGCCCATCACGAGCGCGTTTTACCGGGGGCGCACATGATGACGGCGG
>CAYLSX010000006.1:30462-40307 GCA_964386685.1 uncultured Woeseiaceae bacterium
CTTTGGCGCGCCCATCACGAGCGCGTTTTACCGGGGGCGCACATGATGACGGCGGATACCGCCTGTTCGCCGTCGACGCTCGCCGAACACTCGAATCGCCACATGCTGCGGCGTTTCCGGGCGACGCGCACATCCATCCGCAATTGATCGCCAGGCACGACCGGGCGCCGAAATCGCGCTTCGTCGACCGCGACCAGATAAAACAGCTGACCGGGTTCGAGGTCGTCGGACGACTGGTAATAAAGGAGACCGCCGGCCTGCGCCATTGCTTCGATGATCAGCACGCCAGGCATGATCGGCCAACCCTCGAAGTGTCCCTGGAAAAACGGTTCGTTGATTGTCACGTTCTTGATAGCCGTGACCGAGATCCCGGGCTGACAGTCGACTACCCGGTCCACCAGCAGAAACGGATAGCGGTGCGGCAGCAATTTTTGAATCTGCCGGATATCCAGTATCTGCGAATCGTCTGTCATTCCTTTGCCTTTCCCTCGAGTGCCGCCAGGCGTTTCTCCAGGGTTTCTAGCCGCCGGAACCTTACGACCATGCGTTTCCAGTCTTTATCCTTCTGCGCACCGAAGGTGGCCGAATAGACGCCTGGCTCCTTGATATCCTTTGTGATCAGCACTTGTGGCGTGATGATTACGTCATCACATACCGTCACGTGCCCGACCACGCCCACCAGGCCAGATATCATGCAGCGCTTGCCAATGGTCGAACTGCCGGCGATTGCGGTAGGCCCGATTATCGCGGTATGCGCGCCGATGCGCACGTTGTGGCCGACCTGAATGAGGTTATCCAGTCTGACCCCGTCTTCAATTATCGTGTCATCGATTGCACCACAGTCGATCGCCGTGTTCGCGCCGACTTCCACATCGTCGCCAATCAAAACGCCGCCAACCTGAGGCACCTTGATCCAGCCGGAATCGCTCCGTGCGTGACCGAACCCGTCGGAGCCAACTACCGCACCCGAATGGATGATACACCGCTCGCCGATACGGATATCATCGACCAGCGTTGCATTACTAAGGATTTTCGCGTTTGCGCCGACTGAGCAGCGCTCGCCAAGAACACATCCGGCAGCGATGAAAACTCCGTCTGCGATCGAACAGTCTTTGCCAATGACGGCGTTTGCAGAAATGTGTGCGCTATCCGAGATCGTGGCGCTTGCATCCACAATCGCCGATGAATGAATGCCGGGCGGATATTCTGCGGGCGGATGAAGCCTGCCCGCTATTCGTGCGTAGGTCGTGTAAGGGTCTTCGCATATCAACGCCGCAACCGGGCAATCATCAGCGTCGGCCTCGGCAAGTACCACGGCGGCCGCTTTTGTGGCCTCCAGCTGATTTCGATAAGCGGGATTGGCAAGAAAACCGATTGACTGTGGTGACGCGTTTGCAAGTGTCGCAACGCGGTCCACACGGGTATCAGGATCGCCTACTAAGTCACATCCGAATTCAGTCGCCAGTTCTCCGAGGCTAGCCGGCATATTGCACCGTGTTGTCCGGTCAGCGGACGTCGCTAATCAGTCGCCCCTGTCGCGTTGAAATTGGCTTCCATCGCACGCAGAACGAGTTCCGTAATATTAACCGTAGAGCTTGTATACAAAACACCGTCGCCGAGGACAAGGTCATAGTTGGTTGTCTGCGCATAATCCTGCACTTCCTTCAACAGCGAACGCTGGAGCTCGCCGAGTTCTTCGTTGCGGCGAAGATTAAGATCCTCTCTGAATTCTGTTTGCAGACGCGTAACTTCGCGTTGAAGATCGCGGAGATCTTTTTCGGCGTTACGGCGTTCCGTCTCGCCCATTACGTCATAGTCACGCTTGACCCTTTCGGTAAGTTCTTCGAATTCGGTTTGCTTGGCAACGATGACTCGTTGTCGAGGCGCGAACTCTTCCTGCAATGCCTCCATCGCCACTTTTGCCTGCGGCGCACGCTCCATCAATACCGGCACGTTCACAACACCAATTTTTACTTCTTGCGCCAATGCGACACCACTGAAAATGGAAACCAGTGTAACCGCCAATGTAGCTCTAACTAATCGTTGCTTTGCAAAATTCATGAAGTCCTATCCTCAAAACGCCTGACCAATGGAGAACTGAAAACCTTCAGTTACGTCTCCGTAATATCTGTCATTGCCCTCGAACTCATTGAGTGGCACTGCATAACTGAATCGAAATAACCCCATCGGCGCGAGCCATTGAACCGCTATACCAACGGAGGTTCTTAATTCATTGTAATCCGGCTTATACGTCACCGGACTACCCAACTTATCTGTGAATGCAACCTCGCCGGTATTGAATACGTTACCGATGTCGTAGAAGAAACTGCCTCGCGTACTGCCGCTCCATTTCTCGGGAAGGGGGATTATAAGCTCAAGTTGACTCGCGACCAACACATTGCCGCCATAAGGGTTGCCAAAGCTGTCTCGCGGGCCCAGCCAGGACTCTTTATAGCCGCGAACCGATTGCGGTCCGCCGCCATAGAACTGTTTGTAGGGCGGTAGTGCGGTGGTATCGCCCAGCGCCTCGCCGTAGGCCGCTTCAGCGTTTATCCGGAAGGTCCACCGTCCAAAAAGCGGCACGTATTTCGTGTAGTTATAGCGCGCCGTCCAGTATTCGACCTCACTCCCGGGAATTGCATAAGAGACGAAGAACTGTTGACGGCTGCCTCGGTCGGCGAACAGGCTTCTGTTGCGGCTGTCATAACTCCAGCCAGCTATTAATTCGATCGTGTCGAACTTGGTTCCGAAAAATACCCCGCCGGTACCGATTGTCTCGATGAACGGGTTGCCGTTGTTCGCCACCCAGTCCTGCGCCTGAGTGGTGCTTTGAGTGGAGGCTAGCAGCTCGGCCCGATTGTAGGTCAGACCGACACTCACTCTTTGATACTCGGATATCGGATAGCCGTACTCGAGCGTCGCGCCGGCGTTGGTCGTCGAAAAATCGGATGCAGCGGAAGTGAACTGTGTGATATCCCGGTAATTGAGGGCTACCGTTCTACTCACGCCGTTCTGCGTCGTGAATGGATTTGTATGCGAAATACTGTAGAGCGTCGAAAAGCGCCCCGTACTCACCTGAAGCGCGACTCGATTGCCCGAACCGAGAAAGTTGGTATGCACGATGCTACCGTTCAACATCAGTTTTTGTGACTCGGAGTAACCCAGGCCGCCGCTGAACTGGCCCGGCATGCGATATTCGAAATCAAACTCGATGTCGACCAGGTCGGGACTGCCAGGCACGGGAACGTTTTCTACGTCGACTTTTTCGATGTAAGGCAGTCGCTGCAATCGGATTTTGGATCGTTCGACCAGACGATTGGACAGAAAAGCGCCTTCCGCTTGCCGCAGCTCGCGACGTAACACCTTATCGTCAACCTGGTCAATGTTTTTGAAAACAATATGTCGTACATAAACGCGACTTCCCGGATCGACATAGAACGTTATCGAGGCTTCGTTATTCTCGTGATCGAGGGTTGGCACGGGATCAATTTCGGCGTTTGCATAACCCTGCTCGCCCAAACGAAACTCCATGAACTCTTTCGATGAGGTCAGGCGTTGCAGATTAAAAGTCTCGCCGGGCTGAGCGAGAACGAGCGCCGTGAGCTGCACCTCGGGAATCACCATCTTGCCGACGACCTTGGTATCGGAGATCGTGTATTCCTCGCCCTCGTGCACGCCGATCGTTACATAAATATCTTTCTTGTTCGGCGAAATTGCGACTTGCGTCGAATCGACCCTGAAGTCCGCGTATCCGCGGTCCATATAATAAGAGCGAAGCGTCTCGAGATCGCCGCCCAATGATTCCTTTGCGTATCGGTCATCCTGTCTGATCCACGACAACCAGTTGGCGGTATCCAGCTCAAAGTCTTCGCGAAGGTCTTTTTCTTCGAAACTGTGGTTACCGACAATATTGACTTGGCGGATTTTTGCCCGGTCTCCTTCTTTGACTTCGATACTGACCCGAACGGTGTTGTTCGGTCGATCCATTACATCGGCGTTGACGACCACGCCATATTTGCCGCGGTCATAGTACTGTTCTTTAAGGAATCCCTGAACTTCTTCGAGGACTGATCGATCAAATGTACGGCCTCGCGCCAGTCCCACGCCACGAAGCGATTCCATAAGGTCTTCAGTCTTGATGTCCTTATTGCCGTCGATCGTGAAGTCTTCAATGGACGGGCGCTCTCGAACCACAATGACCAGCGTACTTTCGTCGCGTCGCACTTCAATGTCGTCAAAGAGCTTTTGCGTATATAGAGCCCGTATGGCTTCCTGAATTCGGATCTCGTCGACGTTGTCACCGACGTTGATTGGCAAATAGTTGAATACCGTACCTTCGGATATGCGTTGCAGTCCCTCCACGCGCATATCCCGAACCGTGAATGCCTCGGCCAATCCTGAGACTGGATACGACATTGAGAACAAGACGATGAATGCCAGCAACATTCGTCCTGATCCTATTTTTTTGTCAAGTACCAGTTTCATAAGCTTTAGCTAAATAGTCGTACGATGTCGTTGTAGAAAGCGAAGCTCATCAGCAGCAGAATCGCGAAGATGCCGACCTGCTGACCCAACAGCTGCGCCCGATCGGACATTGGGCTGCCTTTGATCCACTCTACGGTTTGATACACGATCTGACCGCCATCGAGCATCGGGATCGGCAGCAGGTTCAGAACGCCCAGACTAATACTGATAAGAGCGAGTATCGTCAATACATAACTAAACCCGGCACGTGCCGAGTCGCCGACAAACTGCGCAATACTGATCGGCCCGCTGATGTTCTTGATCGAGACGGCGCGCGTGGCCATGTTCCACAACATGCGAAACGTAAACGCCGTTTCGCGCGCCGTGCGTGAAAATGACTCGCCAATTGCCGCAACCATTCCGAACTTCTTGAGATAGCGTGGCCCGACACCGATGCGTCCAATGGCGCCCTCATCTGTCTCTATCGACGCGATGTCTACATAAAGGGTTTCACGCAAGCCGTCGCGGACTATGACTAACGGTACCGTGCGGTCCGGCAACGCGACGATGACCGATGCCATGTCAGTGAAAGTCGTCGTACTCTCGCCGTCGACACTGATTATTCTGTCGCCGGGCCGAATGCCTGCCTGTTCCGCCGGCGTATCAGGACCGACCCATTCGGCGATCGCGAGTGGCTGGCCCAGCGTGAAGCCGAGACCGTCGAGCAGCAATCCGGGCTCCGTGAGCCGCGTGCGATCGTCCCCGACCTGAATATTGACGTCGCGCTCATTACCGAAGATGTCCTGCACGACCATTGGTACCTCGCCGGTCGACACCATTTCATCCAGGATCGACAACACCGCTGTGCTCCAGTCGCTGACCGGCTGATCGCCGACTGCCACCAATAGTTCGTCCTGTTGCAAGCCGGCAGCCGCCGCGTAGGAATCCGGCGCGACCGCACCGATGACCGGCCGCAGCGTGGGAATTCCCTGCACGGACAGGACCCAGTAGGCAACCAGCGCAAAGAGAAAATTGAAAGCGGGTCCTGCGAGCAGGACGGCGATCCTCGCCGGTATCGGGCGGTGATTGAATGCCCGCCCCTGGTCCGCCTCATCGACCGGGCCCTCACGTTCGTCAAGAAATTTGACATAACCTCCGAGCGGGATGCTCGATATACAGTATTCGGTGCGATCCGCGCCGGCGACCTTGGTCCAGAGGGGCTTGCCAAAGCCGATAGAAAACCTCAGGACCTTCATGCCGCACCAGCGCCCGACGATGTAATGGCCGAATTCATGAACCGCAACCAGAATGCTGATCGCGACGATGAATGCGACTAGATTGGTCAGAGCAGCGCTCATAGATCGTCCATTTTCCGTTGCCGTTTATTGTCGACTGAGGCCGGCCGGCACAGTTCCCGTGCGCCGGGACCAGCATTGCAGCTTGGAGGCACCAAGATGAACGCGGGCTGAATGCGAGCGGCCATCATCTCAAGCCCACCCAGCTGATACCGATCGCGAACAACGGCGCTGCCGCCGTCACACTGTCGATGCGGTCCAGGACACCGCCGTGTCCGGGAAAAAAGCGGCCGCTGTCTTTCACACCGGCATCTCGCTTGAACATACTCACAGTCAGGTCGCCGATAATCGAGATTACGGCAACACCGAGGCAAAAGGGCAGCAACACGGCAAGGTCCGTCTCCAGCCACCGTGAACTCACGAGCACCACGACGGCAGTAAGCAGCAGTCCGCCCAGGACACCTTCCCAGGTCTTGCCCGGGCTGATATTTGCAGCGAGCTTGACTCTGCCGAAGCTTTTTCCCGCGAAATAGGCGCCGACGTCCGCGGCCCACACAATAATAAGTACAAACAACAACATCGCCGGGTGCAGCAAGTACAGAGTAATGATTGCGACATAGGCCGGTATCAACACGAGGGCCCCGCATATCCAGGCTACCGCTTTGGGAATCGGCGTCGGAAACATGAATACCCATAACATCGCCACCAGCCACCAGACCAGTGCGATCTTGAAGACCATTTCGATGGTCCGTTCGTCCGCCAACACGGCCAGCGCGCCGAGCAGCACCGCCATCAGCCCGACATAGACGAATTGAACGCCACGGGATTCGAGTTTCAGGAATCCCGACCATTCCCACGCGCCAACGAGAATCAAGGCCGCGATGACCAGCTTCACCGCGACGGCCGGCAACACAAACAGCACCCCGAGGAGCGCCGCTAAAGCTGTCAGACCGGTGATGATCCGTTGTTTCAGCATCTCAGACCGCCTCGACCTGCTCGCCGGTATGGCCATAACGCCTTTGTCGCATGCCGTAAAAAATCATCGCTTCGTCAAATTCCCGCTCGCGAAAGTCCGGCCAGAGACAATCGCAAAAGTACAGCTCCGAGTAAGCCAGATTCCAGAGCAAAAAATTGCTGATCCGCTGCTCGCCGCCTGTGCGAATCAACAGATCGGGATCCGGCACGCCGGACAACGCCAACTCCCTGGCAAAGGCGTCGTCACCAATGTCTTCAATCGACAACTCCCCACCCGTCACCTTAGTGGCCAGCCGCCTTGCAGCATTCACAATGTCCCACCTTCCGCCGTATGCCACGGCGACAATCAGGGTCAGGCCGTTGTTTTGGCTGGTCTGCTGTTCGGCCGCCTCGATCTTGCGCTGCAGCTTCGGTTTGAGCTGCGCACGTGCGCCCACGAATCGAAGCCTTACATTATTACGATGCAAGTCATCCACTTCTCGTTGCAGCGCCTCGAGAAACAGGCTCATCAATCGGCTGACTTCGTCCTGCGGCCGCTGCCAGTTCTCACTACTGAAAGCGAACAGGGTCAAATACTTCACCCCCCGTTTGGCGGCCGATTCTACGGTCTCGCGCACCGACTTGACGCCGGCACGATGACCCGCATGCCGGGCCTGTGAGCGCGCCTTCGCCCAGCGACCATTGCCATCCATGATGATCGCCACATGGTGTGGTACATCCATTCCGGTCGGATCGTTGGCTGCTGTGTCTGTTCCCTGCATGCGCGAAGTCCTAGTCCGGGCTAAGCCTCAGATCTCCATCAACTCGTTTTCTTTGTCCGCCAGGACCTTGTCGATGTCTGCCACATGCCTGTCGGTGAGCGCCTGAATCTCGTCTTCCCCACGATGCTCGTCGTCTTCGCCAATCATCTTCTCTTTCATGAGTTCCTTGATGTCGTGAATTGCATCCCTGCGAATGTTGCGTACGGCGACGCGGCCCGCTTCGGCTTCGTGACGCACCAGTTTGATCATGTCCTTACGACGCTCTTCGGTCAGCGGCGGCAACGGCACGCGAATCACAATGCCGGCCGACGCCGGATTCAATCCCAGATCCGAGTTCTGTATCGCCTTCTCGATCGGCTGCACCATGGTTTTTTCCCAAGGAGTAACCGCCAGCGTTCTCGGGTCTTCTACATTGACATTCGCGCACTGGTTAAGCGGCACTTCGCTGCCGTAATACTCGACCGTAATGTGGTCGAGCAGACTGGTATGCGCGCGGCCGGTGCGTAACTTGGTCAACTCCTGGCACAATGCGGCGACACTCTTGTCCATGCGGGTATCGGCGTCTTTTTTGATTTCGTTTAGCACGGTCCTCGCCCTCTCTCGCTCTTGTCTGTGGCCCTGTCAGGCCGTGACTAATGTTCCGACGTCGGCATCGGTCATCGCCTGAACGAGCGCGTCATCGTCGGTCAGGTTAAAAACTCGTAACGGTAAATTGTTGTCCCGGCACATCACGACAGCGGTCGCGTCCATGACGTTCAGTTTGTCGACCAGCAGCTTGTCGAAGGACACCGTGTCGTATTTCAGCGCCTTCTCATTCAGATTCGGGTCCGAGTCATACACACCACTAACCATCGTCGCCTTCATCAGCACGTCTGCGCCGATTTCAATCGCGCGGAGGCTCGCCGCGGTATCGGTCGTAAAGAATGGGTTTCCGGTGCCGGCGGCCAGGATAACGACCCGACCTTTTTCGAGATGCCTTACGGCACGCCGCCGGATGTAATCCTCGCACACCTGATGAATCTGCAGCGCCGACATGACACGTGCATAGACGTCCTGGGACTCGAGCGCATCCTGAATTGCCAGCGCGTTCATGACGGTTGCAAGCATGCCCATATAATCGCCAGTCACGCGATCCATGCCGGCCCGGGCAAGGCCCGCACCACGAAAGATGTTGCCGCCGCCGATGACGATGGCGAGTTCGACACCGAGTTTGCGAACCTCGGCAACTTCGGCAGCAATCCTTTGAATAACCCCCGGCTCGATGCCGTATTCCAGGTCGCCCATCAGCGCCTCGCCACTCAATTTGAGCAGCACGCGACCATAGAGTACTTCGGGCTGTGCCAGAGACTTGTTCATATCTCGCCTATTTTAGCCAAAATTTTCAAACATTTAGCCGCTTTGTTTAATCTGGGCCATCACCTCTTCGGCGAAGTTCTCCTGTTTCTTTTCGATGCCCTCGCCGACCTCATAACGCAGGAATTCGGTGACGGCGGCGCCTGACGATTCAAGCAGCTTGCCGACAGAAACATCCGTGTCCTTGACGAAGGGCTGACCCAATAACGTTATTTCTTTCAAGAACTTAGCAACCCTTCCCGTCACCATCTTCTCGATGATCTCGGCCGGCTTGCCGGAGTCTTTGGCCTGTTCCGTATAGATTCTTCTCTCGGTCTCCATGGTCTCCGCAGGCACGCCGCGCTCGTCGATGCACACAGGCTTGCTGGCAGCGACGTGCATGGCGATATCCCGCGCCAGGTCCGCATCACCGCCGGAAAGCGACACCAGTGCGCCGATTCTGGCGCCATGCGTATAGTTGCCGAGATGATCGGCCGCTTCGATGCGCGCGAATCTGCGTACCGAAATGTTTTCGCCAACCTTGCTAACCAGCTCAGTCCGTGCCGCTTCGATCATCTTGCCGTCGTCAAACGATTCGGCTAGCAGGGCTTCGAGGTCTTCGGCTTGACCATCCAGAGCCTTCGCTGCAACCGCTTCCGCGAAAGCGACAAAGTTTTCGTCTTTGGCAACGAAGTCGGTTTCCGAATTGACTTCGACGATCGCAGCCTTCGCGCCGTTCACTGCGATAACGACACGGCCGTCTGCCGCGATGCGACTCGATTTCTTGTCTGCCTTGGCCCGACCGGACTTGCGCAGCAACTCGATCGCCGCATCAATATCGCCGCTCGTCTCGACCAGGGCCTTCTTGCAATCCATCATGCCGGCGCCGGTGCGCTCACGAAGCTCCTTAACCATTGACGCTGTGATTGACATGATGTTTATTCCTTGTCAGCAGATTTCGCTGCTGTCTTCTTTTTTGTTGCCTTCTTCGCCGCAGTCTTTTTTGTTGCAGCCTTTT
>CAYLSX010000007.1:0-35862 GCA_964386685.1 uncultured Woeseiaceae bacterium
GGCCACCGATGAGGCTCGCGTTTTCGATGACATCGCCATTCTCATCCAGGTACATATCACGGTGTGCTGCCAGTGGCGCCTTCTCCCGGTAATCGAGAAACGCGTCTTTACCATCCATGTGTATCAGCATGAATCCGCCACCACCGATATTGCCCGCCTCGGGCATTGTGACGGCGAGTGCAAGCCCGACGGCTATGCCCGCATCAACTGCGTTACCGCCTGCACGCAATATGTCTTCGCTGGCTTGTGCCGCGAATACGTCCGGAACAGCAAACGCCGACCTGGCTACCGACCGTTCCTCAATCGCCGTTTCTACTGCTGACTGCGGGCCGCAGGCGAGTAACAGGAGACACGGGATGACTAGTGCAGCCCTTCGGGCTTTACATGATTTCATACGGGGTCCAGGCGACGACTTTAGTAGCGTCTTTGAGACTGTTGAAGCGCTTGCTCTACATGCTGACGATATTCATCTGTAAAGTCGAATTCAAGAACCAGGCGCTCGGCGCTCGCCAGATCGGTCCGAGCGACTTTATATAAAACGGACAACTGTGCCTGCTGTCGCTGTGCGACGTCGCCGACACTCTTCAAGAGCATTTTTCGCGACGGCGTTACATCATCCCAGGCGCTTGCCAGACCGACGATCGCGGCATCTCTTTGCTGGCCGCGCGGAAGATTCCGCGCCCATGTTGCTGCCCCGTCCGGATCGAGGCGATGCCAGTTCCTGACGACCTGTTGCGTGGCCGACACCCGTTGTTCTGGACTGCTTATCATCGAAATCAGCCTGACTGAATCTGCGGGATCGACTTCGAGGCGTTGTTGAGCCAGGGAATTCAGGACGCTATCTTTTTCCACGCCATCCGGCAACGTGTGGGTCATCTGTAGCGCTGTCTGAAAGTCGGAGTTGGCAAGGCCCTGCACAGCAGACCTGAACATGTCTCTGTAATTATCCTGTCCTTTGTATTGAGCAAGAAACGCCTGAGTCTTTGCGACGGAAGCGTAGGTCGCCAGCGATGCCGCGATCTGGACCCTCCAGTTATTCGCGGTTTCGTCATCAAGCCGCGGCAGCAGGCGAATCGCCGCCTGCGCATCCTGATGGATAATCATCGAGCCGATATTTCTCATAAGCCGGCGCTGATCGGGCTCATCGTGCGCCAAAACCCACTCGATCGCGGCCTGCGGGTCGAAACGAGCCCAGCTCTGAACGACTTGATGAGTAACCGCTTGTTCGATTTCCTTATTGTCGATCTGTTCGAGGTAGCTTATGGCTAGCAACGGATCCGTACTTGCGACTGTTCCAAGGACAGTCTGAAGCGATCGCGCGCGCACGGATGAGTTTTCGACCGTCAGGGCGGCGTCTAGTGCGCGACGCGGATCGGTTTGCGCGATCGTTGATAACACCCTGGAGTAAATATTTAGACGGCCATCACTGTCTTGCTGCAGTGCCCACTGCATTGCGCGATCCGGATCGGATTCCGCCATTCCTGCCGCAATTGCAATCGCGAACATCTGCATTTCCTGCCGGGTGCTAGCCTGACTCATATAGGCGATCGCTTTGTCGGGGTCGCGGGCCGCGATCTGCATCAGCGCGGCGGTTGCCATCATTCGCTGACGCTGATCGCCGCCTGCCGCTAGCGCTTGGTCGATTGTCGCTTCAGGGCTGGATTCCGATGCCGCAGCGGTTACGTAGTTTTTGTAATTTCCGCGGTTTCGCGGATTCGTAAACAAGTCGGCGTATTGCTGTGCATTCTCAGGACCCGATCGTCCAAGATAACTTGCGAGCCAGTAAGTGAGTGTTTGCTGGTCCCGCATTGACGGTTGACCTTCGACGTAGGCGATCGCTTGCGCCGGGGACTCATCCGCAAGCGAATACAAGTACTGGGCTTTGGTATTTCTGTTTGGCGGAATGCCGAGCGCGTCCTCGATCAGGGCGATCGTGGGATCGCCGCCGCCACCGTACGCCGAGTACAGGGCCTGTGCAGCCAGATTACGGCGGGTTTCCGATTGCAACTCCGAGGCGGCGATGAGCGCATTGTGAATATCATTTCTGCCCCATTCGACCCATACCATGCCCTCGAGCTTCGAATTGGTGGAATACTCACGCGTTTGAGACAGGGCAAGCGCCGATGGAGGATCCAGTTCGGTCAGACGGGAAAACAATATTTGCAGTCCACCGCGGCGATCACCCGGATCGGCGATTTGATTCGCCTGGAATATGAGGTCTTGAACTTCGCGAGCGTCAGATCGACCGGCGAGTATGTATAAGGCTTCCGTTTGTGCGAAGTCAGTCGGTAAGGCCAGCGTGTCCTCGATCGTTTGAATTTCGGTATAGGAACCTTGACGGTGGGTTTCGGCTGCCTCGACGGACATTTTCGGAACGTCATCGATCGGTCTTGGTTGTGAAAATATCGGAATGTGTGGCCGGACGCTGCTGTCAGGCACGAGCAGATAGGTTGTTGCCGAGCCAGCAACAATTCCTACTACTACACCAATAAGTAGTCTTTTCATTACTCAGTCAACCGACTGATACCAGTGAATACCGTCCTCGTCAGTCTGTACGGTCATTTGACCGGTGCCTTTCAGGTAATTCAGGTGAGCGATTGACTCTCCCGTTGCAAACATGAGGTTCGAGCCTGTGATTTTACCTTTGAAAAGTGCCGAAAATGTGTCAACGGCGCGTTTCGGTTCCTTGCATAGCTCGTGTAGTTTGCTGAGTCCGGTTTCGTGTTCGTGGATGAGATGATCAAGGCGTTCTTGTACGCCGCGGAACGGTTTACCGTGCGCAGGCAGGACCAGTACATCTTCCGGGATCTTTTCCTTCAAATCCCGCAGGGAGGCCAGCCAGTCGGATAAGGGGTTGGCGGCGGGTTCTGTCGGGTGAACGCTGACATTCGAGGAAATCGTCGGCAGAATCTGGTCGCCCGATATGAGTACGTTCAGGTCCGGGCAATACAAACAGGCGTGTTCGGGTGAATGCCCGCGACCAACAATGACCTGCCACTCATTGGCGCCGATCAGTAGAGTATTGCCGTCCTGCAGCCGCCGATAGGACTCGGGCAGCGGAGCAACATACTTGCCGAATGAACCAAACCTCATCTTATAAGTGTCGAGCTCTTCTTGTGAATATCCCGCTCCCTTATAAAAGCGGACCCCGGCTTCCGGCGCAGGCCGCCCGGTATCCGATACCAGGATTCGGCACAGCAGGTATTCCTCGCGGGTCATGAGAAGCTCGACATCGAGTTTTTCTGCAAGCCAGCCGGCGCAACCGGCATGGTCTGGATGTAGATGAGTGACGATAAGTCGGGTGGCCGGACGACCGTCCATGCCGTTAACGAATGTCCGCTGCCAGACGTCCTGCGATTCTTCTGTGCAAACACCGGTATCGACGATGACCCAACCGTCATTGTCTTCGAGCAACCACAGATTTATGTGACCAAGCGCGAACGGCAAGGGCATACGCAGCCACTTGATTCCGGTCGCCACTTGCATGACTTCACCGGAATCGGGTCTCTCGGAGAATTCGTAGTCTATTTCCGGTTTCGGTTTGCGGTCGAGCATGCGCCAATATTACGCGGCTTTCCCTGTGATCTGCATGTAATTGGCAAGTCTGTGCGAAATATCGCCGCGAATCTTTTTGGCCGCTTCTTCCTTGACCGGCCCGTAGCCACGGATGTCCATGATGAGCAAGACGATCTCGCTTGCTTCATTCAGATTCTCGGCGCGAAGCCCGGCAAGTATCTGTTCCACTAACTCCTCGAACTCAGCGATCAGGGCGCGCTCGAGCTTGCGATCTGCTGTCAGCGCAAACGGATCGAAGCGTGTGCCTCTAAGGCCGCGAAGCGGCGCCAACATCTTGAATGCAAGCTTCATCCAGGGGCCGAACTGACGCTTGCGCGGCCGGCCGCGCGCATCGACGCCACGAGTCAGCAGCGGCGGTGCAAGATGGAAGTTCACTCTGGCTTTGCTGCCGTAATCTCTCTTGATCTTCTCGAGAAATCCTGTTGACGTGTGCAGTCGCGCGACTTCGTACTCATCTTTATAGGCAAGCAACTTGAAGTAAGCTCTTGCAGCTGCCTCTGTGAGATTCAAATCACCTGATGTTGTGAGTTGTTCCTCGGCTGTGCGCACCCGATTCACCAATTGATGATATTTCTCGGCCAGGGCATGGTTCTGATAGTCGATCAGGAATTCCCCCCGCCGTTGTATGACCTGGTCCAGTGTCTCGTCCTGTTCGGCGACCGGATCCGCTCCAGCAAGCTTTTTCTTGATGAAGTCCGGATTGCCGGCGGCGATGCGGCCCCAGCCGAAGGCCTCTTTGTTTCGGTCTACTTCCACGCCGTTCAATTCTATGGCACGGCCGATCGCTTCGATGCTTACCGGCACGAGCCCTTTCTGCCAGGCGTATCCCAGCAACAAAACATTGGCGTATATCGTATTGCCGAGCAGCGCTTCCGCGATGTGATTTGCAGCCACTGTGGACAGATTCTGCTCTCCGACAACACGGCCGATGGACTGGATACGCTCGTCGGCCCGCAGACTTGCATCGCGATAACGAACGAAGTCGGCCGTCGACATCTCTGTGGTGTTCAATACGGCGCGTGTATTGCCGGGACGATAAGTGCTCGATGCTGTGGGAGATGAGCTGACAACCAGGTCGCAGCCGATCAGCGCATCGGCCTGCGCTTTTTCGATGCGGACCTGATTGAGTTTGGACGGTTCGCTGGCTAACCGTATGTAGCTCAATACAGGACCGAACTTCTGAGCGAAGCCCGTGAAGTCAAGGACACTCGCGCCTTTGCCTTCAATGTGTGCCGCCATGGTAATCAATGCGCCTACCGTGATGACGCCGGTGCCTCCGACGCCGGTGACCAGCAGGTCGTAGCCACTTTCAATGTCCGGAATGGTCGGCGCATCCAGCTTGCCGAGTTCGTCCACAGGAAACACAGTCTCCGTAGCGGCTGGTCCTTTCTGTCTCTCTCCACCTTCGACCGTGACGAAGCTCGGGCAAAAACCGTTGACACAGGAGAAGTCCTTGTTGCAATTATTTTGATCGATCTGTCGCTTTCTG
Source organism: uncultured Woeseiaceae bacterium (assembly GCA_964386685.1). GTDB lineage: Bacteria > Pseudomonadota > Gammaproteobacteria > Steroidobacterales > Woeseiaceae > JACZWL01. The sequence continues at coordinate 5,066 of CAYLSX010000007.1, forward strand.
CCGAAAGGTGTTTCCTTCGGGATGACCGACAGGCAGTTCGACTCGACAGAGCAATCGCCACAGCCTTCGCAGACCAGGTCGTTGATGACGACAAATTTATTCGGGTCTTCCACGGTACCGCGCTTACGGCGGCGGCGCAGCTCGGTCGCACACGCTTGCGCATAGATCAGTATCGTCACACCAGGTATATCCCGGAGTTCGCGCTGAACCGTATCCAGATCCCGTCGGTGATTAATGGTCGTGCCTCGTGGGAAATCAGTGGCCTCGAAATTTTCCGGCTCGTCAGACACGAGCGCGATACGCTCAACACCCTCAGCGCGCATCGAGTGCGCAATCGCTTTAACGTCCAGCGGGCCGTCGACCGGCTGGCCGCCCGTCATGGCGACTGCGTCGTTAAAAAGGATTTTGTATGTGATGTTCGTGTTGGCGGCTATCGCCTGGCGGATTGCGAGCGAGCCCGAGTGATAGTAGGTGCCGTCGCCCAGGTTCTGGAAGATGTGCTTGCCGCCGTTGAACATCGACCGCGTTATCCAGTTGATGCCTTCGCCGCCCATCTGAATCAGGCCGTCGGTATCCCGCTCCATCCAGTTCGCCATGAAGTGGCAGCCGATGCCGGCGAGCGACTGCGATCCCTCGGGCAGCCGCGTCGATGTGTTGTGCGGACAACCGGAGCAGAAGTAGGGCGTGCGTGAAGCGCCTTTTATGGAGATCACGTTGGAGCCGCTGGAGGTGAGGCTGTCGGCGCGTTCGGTCAGCCGCAGGCCCATAACTGCCGAATCAAGTCGTTTGGCGACGATTTGCGCCAATTGTATCGGTGACAGTTCACCGACCCACGGAACCAGTCGATCGCCATTTTCATCTTCCTTACCGACCATGCGCTTGGGTTTGTGACCCGGATAGTCGTAGAAATATTCCTTGAACTGACTCTCGATGATGCCGCGCTTTTCCTCGACGACGAGTACTTCGTGTTTGTCGCGAACGAAATCCAGCGCGGCGTCGTGCTCGAGTGGCCAGACCATGCCGACCTTATAAACGTCAAGCCCTATCCGCCGCGCTTCCTTAGGGTCGACGCCGAGTAGGCGCAGGGCCTCCATCAAGTCGAGATGTCCTTTGCCCGTTGTAACGATGCCGAATCTCGCATTCGGCGTGTCAAAGATTTTCCTGTCGATCGGGTTCGCCTTGACGAAAGCGAGTGTCGCTGCTTTCTTGGCTTCAAGTCGCTCTTCAATCTGTGGCCCCGGATAGTCCGGCCAGCGGATATGCAGCCCGTCGGGCGGCGGCACGAAGTCTGCGGGAATAATGAATTCGGGATAAGGCGGCAATTCGACGGACATGGCCGACTCGACGGTTTCCGAGATTGCTTTGAAGCCGACCCACATTCCAGAGAATCGGGACAACGCGATGCCATAAAGACCGTATTCGAGATACTCGGCCACATTTGCCGGATTGAGATTAGGCATCAGCCAGCTCATGAACGCGACGTCCGACTGGTGTGGCATCGATGACGATACGCAGCCGTGATCATCACCAGCGACGACGAGTACACCGCCGTGCGGCGAGCTGCCATAAGCATTGCCGTGTTTCAGCGCGTCACCGGCGCGGTCGACACCGGGCCCTTTGCCGTACCAGATTCCAAAAACGCCATCGACAGTTTTGTTCGGATCAGCTTCTACCTGTTGCGTGCCGAGTATGGCTGTGCCGGCGAGCTCTTCATTAACGGCCGGAAGAAACTCGATATTGCTTTCCTTCAAATACTGTTTGGCGCGCCAGAGTTCAATATCGTAAGCGGCCAGTGGCGAGCCCCGATAGCCGCTGATAAATCCGGCGGTGTTGAGGCCGGCGGCGCGATCCATGTTGCGCTGCATGAGCGGTATCTTGACCAACGCCTGGGTGCCGGTGAGAAAGACGCGGCCGGATTCGCGGCGGTAGCGGTCCATGAGTTCGTAATTGTCGAGGGGATAGCTGGATCGCCTGACGGCGCTGGGGTTGGCGGCCATTCTTTAGTTCCTGAGTTCTGCGAGACGCGGGTAGCAGAACAGTTTGGCAGAGTCGGCCTGGAAACAGATACCAATCGGACCCGATATAGTCATAAAAATCGATGAAATATGCCAATATATAATAAAATACGGTAGGATTTATCTAATTTTCAGTCTAGAGTGAAATAGCCGTGATCAGCGATAAGGACCGCTCGATACTCGCCGAAATTCAGCAAGACAGCCGGCTGACGATGCAGGAGCTCGCAGAGAGGGTGGGTATGTCGAGCTCGGCCTGTTGGCGCCGGGTTAGGGCCCTCGAGGAGGAGGGCGTGATCGATCGATACGCCGTGATCGTAAACCCGAAGAAGGCCGGCTTCTTACTGTCCTCGATGACACTGGTTTCTCTCGCGCGGCACGAACAAAAGAATGTGGAGAACTTCGTCAAGGAAGTCGGGCGACACCCGGAGGTGCTGGAGTGTTTCGCGACCAGCGGCGAGGCGGATTTTCATCTCCGGGTCGTCGTCAAAGACATGGATGCCTACAATAAATTTCTGGACGACTTTATTTTCAGGTTGCCCGGCGTGTCCCAGGTACGTTCCAACATCGTACTCAAGGAAATCAAGGTCGATACCGCCTTACCGTTCAGGAGTTAATCGAGGCCCACTCTTCGCTGGTTGCAACCATCGTTAGCACATCATAAGAGGCGACCAGCTCGTCTTTCTGGTTGGTGACTTCTGTGTCCCAGCGTACCTCGCCGTACCCGGCACCCTCACGCAAAGTTTTTTGCTTGCAAGTGAACCGTACTTTCAGCGCATCGCCCACATAGACCGGCTGGGCGAAACGGAGATCGTCGACGCCGTAGTTCGCCAGGACCGGTCCAAAGTCGGGATCGACGAACAAGCCGGCGGCGAAGGACACGATCAAATAACCATGTGCGGCGCGGCCATCGAAAAATGGATTCTTCTGCGCCAGTTCTTCGCTCATGTGTGCGTAAAACGTGTCGCCCGTGAACTCGGCGAAGTGTTCGATATCTTCCTTGCTTACTTCGCGAGCATCGGTATGCACGGTATATCCGATCTCGAGTTTCTCGAAGGTTTTTCTGAACGGGTGTTCCCCTGCATCTGTTTCGTCGGCGCCGCGGATCCAGCGATTGCCGATTCGCGAGAGCGTCTGCGGCGATCCCTGCAGCGCCGTTCTCTGCATGTAATGCAGTACGCCTCTGACGCCGCCCAGTTCTTCGCCACCGCCGGCCCGGCCGGGCCCGCCATGAACGAGGTGCGGCAACGGAGAACCATGCCCGGTCGATTCGGCAGCACAGTGGCGATTGATAACCAGCATGCGGCCGTGATAAGAGGCAGCGCCCAGGATCAGTTCGCGCGCCACGTCGTTGTCATTCGTTATAACGGAACCGACAAGGCTGCCTTCGCCAAGGCGCGCGAGTTCGATTGCTTCGTCGAGATTCCTATAAGGCAATACCGTGCTGACCGGACCGAAGGCTTCGACGGAATGTACGGCGGCAGACGACAACGGCCGTTCGCAATGCAGCAGTGTCGGCATGAAATACGCGCCCTTTTGAGCAACCGCATCCACAACGTCAAAGTCATCCTGGTTGCCGTACACAACTTCAGCCTCTTTCGACAACTCACTAACTCTCTCTCGCACTTCGTCGCGCTGACCCAGACTCGCGAGCGCGCCCATGTCGACGTCCTTGCTACCGGGATTGCCGATTCGAATTTCACCTAGCGCGGTGGAGAGCGCCCTGACGACATCTGCAGCGAGTGATTCCGGCGCGATGATTCGCCGGATAGCCGTGCACTTCTGCCCGGCCTTACTCGTCATCTCATGTGTCACTTCCTTGATGAACAGATCGAACTCCGGTGTGCCCGGCGTCGCGTCCGGTCCGAGAATCGAGGCATTCAGCGAATCGGTTTCCGCAGTGAACGGCACCGTCTCGGAAATTATTCTCGGATGCGCCTGCAGGCGCTCGGCCGTCGCTTTGGAGCCCGTAAATGCGATGATGTCCTGGCAATTCAGGTGATCGAATAGATCACCGACGCCGCCACAGATCAGTTGAACTGATCCTTCAGGAAGAATCTCCGATTCCATCATTCTGCGTACGACAAGCTCGGTCAGGTATGCCGTGCTCGAGGCCGGCTTCACGATGGCCGGGACGCCGGCAATGATTGATGGTGCCAGCTTCTCCAGCATGCCCCAGCATGGGAAATTGAACGCGTTGATATGCACAGCGGCACCGAGCCGCGGCGTATAAATGTGTTGCCCGACGAAAGTGCCGTTTTTGGAAAGAGGCTCGGGCGGACCATCCAGGTAAACAAAATCATTCGGCATTTCGCGACGGCCTTTGCTCGAGAATACGAACAAGGTCGATATACCGCCGTCGATATCGATCCAGCTGTCGCTTCTGGTCGCGCCAGTCTCCGTCGACAAGGCATAGAACTCTTTCTTGTGCTCGGTCAGGAATATTGCGAGTTCCTTGAGCATTAGCGAACGTTCGTGAAATGTGAACTTGCGAAGATTCGGGCCACCGGTCTTACGCGCATGGTCGAGCATTGCTGCAAAATCGACGCCACTACTGGAAATCGTTGCAATCGGCCTGCCGTCGACGGCGCTCGTCAGCTCGCGACCGTCGTCGCTGCCCTCTACCCATGTGCCAGCCGCGTAATTCTGTAATTTCATCGAAGTATCCGGAAAGTTAAAGATACAAAATCTTTATATATTTGTATTTTTCGGTATCAGATTGTACGGTCGGCCCACTTCAAAGCAAGTCATTGCAATTTAATGCCAGGCAACGCTATAGCCAAATCCCTGGTCGACGAGTTTCGCTCGCGGCCAACCCTGCGTGCTGGCTCGCTGATTACGACCGTTTTCGGCGACGCTATCGCACCGCGCGGCGGTACCGTGTGGCTCGGCAGCTTGATCCGGGCGATGAATGAGTTCGGCATCAGCGAGAGACTGGTCAGGACGTCTGTATTTCGATTGGCACGCGATGGCTGGCTTTGCGCAAATCAGGTCGGCCGCCGAAGTTACTACAGCCTGACGGAAGAGGGCGCGCAGAAGTTCGAGCAGGCGACGCACCGGATATACGGTGAGCCCGGCCTGGACTGGTCCGGGAAATGGACGCTCGTGCTGTTATCCGGGCTGGACGCGACGCTGCGGGAAACGGTCCGCAAGGAGTTGTCGTGGCTGGGCTTTGGCGCGACATCGACAAGCCTGATGGCCCACCCTGCGGCAATCCTCGGTGACCTGAAAGCTGTCTTGTTACGTCTCAACGTGCATGACGAGGTCGTCGTCATGAACGGCCGCACCCTCGACGGAGGTCAGGACAGTGCGATGCGGGACCTCGTTCATAAAAGCTGGGATCTCGAACAGATCGACGAGCGATACGAGAAATTTCTTACGCACTTTGAACCGGTGCTCAAGTCGATTCGCAAGAACGAGACGTTGCCGCGGCAAGACGCCTTCCAGATTCGTACATTGCTGATACAGGAATACCGGAAGATTCTGCTGCGTGACCCACTCTTGCCCTCTGAAATGTTGCCGGACGAATGGCACGGCGGTCGTGCTTACCAGCTGTGCCGCGAGCTTTATCAAAGTGTGTATCGCGCAGCCGACGAATTTCTGGCCGAGACAATGGAATCGGCAAGCGGTCCGTTGCCACCGCCATCGAAGGATTTTTTCAGAAGGTTTGGTGGATTAAAATGAGCACGGAACTCGACATTGCCAAAAAATGCGCCGCTGCGATGTATGAGGCTGATGCATCGTCTAAAGCGCTTGGTATTAGCATAGAAGTGACTGGCGTCGGGCAAGCAGAAGCGCGTGTCGAGGTTACGCCGGCGATGATCAATGGTTTTGCCGTCTGTCATGGCGGACACATATTCACGCTCGCCGATACGGCTTTCGCATTTGCCTGCAACGCCTACGACCAAGTGACTTTCGCAGGCGGTGCGTCGATCGACTTTCTTCGGCCGGCGAATGTCGGAGACAAACTGCTGGCAGTTGCAAAGGAACGTCACCGCGGCGGGCGCTCCGGCGTATATGACGTATCGGTGACCAATCAGGACGGCGAAGAAGTTGCCGTGTTTTCCGGACGATCGGTGGCGACGAGGGCCTCAATCCTCTCCGGAGAGTAGGCACGTTATGATACAGAATACATTGAAAATCCTAAATAAATGTGACACATTACGCGAGAGCGGATTGTGTTCGATATGGGGCAGGCGAGATGTACACGCAAGGTCTTGATCAGAAAGGAAAAAAAACAGATGGTCCGGCGCCGGTCGAATCAGCCGAGCGGCTTGCCGCTTTTCAGGCTCGCGTCGACGCTGAGGAAAAAATAGAGCCCAAGGACTGGATGCCCGAGGCTTATCGCAAGACCCTGGTCCGCCAGATATCCCAGCACGCACATTCCGAGATAATCGGTATGCAGCCGGAAGGCAATTGGTTGACGCGTGCTCCCACCTTGCGACGCAAATGCATCTTGCTGGCAAAAGTTCAGGATGAAGCGGGGCATGGGCTTTACCTGTACGGCTCGGGCGAAACACTCGGCACCTCGCGCGATCAGATGATTGACGATCTGTTAAGCGGCAAAGCCAAGTATTCGAGTATTTTTAATTATCCAGCGCTGACCTGGGCGGATATGGGCGCGATCGGCTGGCTTGTGGATGGCGCCGCGATCATGAATCAGATTCCATTGTGTCGTTGTTCATACGGGCCGTATGCGCGCGCGATGGTACGCGTATGCAAGGAAGAAAGTTTTCATCAACGGCAGGGTTTCGAAATCATGTTGTCATTGTCACGCGGTAACCAGGCGCAAAAAGATATGGCACAGGACGCGCTCAATCGCTGGTGGTGGCCATCCATCATGATGTTCGGGCCGAGCGACAAGGACTCAGAACATTCGGCGCAGTCGATGGCCTGGAAAATAAAGAGATTTTCCAACGACGAGCTCAGACAAAAGTTCGTCGACGTTACCGTGCCGCAAGCGGAGTTTCTGGGGCTGAAAGTCCCCGACGACGATCTTCGCTTTGACAAAAAGACGAGACACTACGAGATCGGCGATATCGACTGGCAGGAATTCTACGAAGTGCTTAAGGGTAACGGCCCCTGCAATCGGCAGAGAATGGCCAAACGACGAAAAGCACATGACGACGGTGCGTGGGTACGCGAAGCTGCAAGCGCCTATGCCGCCAAACAAGCTGACAAGAAAGCCGCATAAGGAATCGAGAGGGCAGGACCATGGCAGACAAGAACTGGCCACTATACGAAGTTTTCATACGCTCGAAGTCGGGCTTGAGTCACCGGCACGCCGGCAGCGTCCACGCGGCCGATGATGAGATGGCGCTGGATCACGCGCGCGACGTTTATACGCGGCGTAATGAAGGTGTCAGCATCTGGGTGGTGCGGTCCAGCGAAATTATCGCCTCGGATCCCGCCGAGTCGTCCGCATTGTTCGAACCGGCGGCCGACAAGATTTACAGGCACCCGACCTTTTATGAGATTCCTGACGGGGTTGAGAACCTCTAATGAGCAAGAAAGACACCCTGATCGCCTACCTTCTGCGCCTCGGCGACAACGCCCTGGTGCTCGGCCAGCGTCTGACAGAGATCGTTGCTGCCGGACCGGAGCTCGAAGAAGAACTCGCGAATGCGAATATTGCGCTCGATTATCTTGGGCAGGCCCGCATGTTCTACGCCTATGCCGGCGAGCTGCAAGGCAAGGACCGCGGCGAAGACGATTTCGCATTTCTCAGAGAAGAGGGTGAATTTCGAAACCTGTTGCTGGTCGAGCAACCGAACGGCCATTTTGGCGACACGATCGCGCGCAATGTGTTGTTCGATATTTTTTACCTGTTGCAGCTCGATGCGTTGCAGGGCTGCAGTGACGAGCGACTCGCCGAGATTGCGGAGAAGTCCGCTAAAGAGATTCGCTACCACATCAGGCATGGCAGGCAATGGATGATCCGCCTTGGCGACGGCACTGACGAGAGTCATCAACGCATCACCGATTCAGTGCAGAATCTGTGGATGTTCACGGGAGAGATGTTCGCGAGTGACGAGCTCGACGACGTAATGAGCAAGGAATGGGACGGCCCCGACCTCGCTTCGCTGAAGGAGCGCTGGATGGCGGACGTCGCTGAAATGTTGAGTGAAGCTACGATTGCCTTGCCGGAAGGAGAGTGGGCGGCCGACGGTGGCAAACAGGGGCGTCACACCGAACACTTCGGCTACCTGATTGCCGAGATGCAACACTTGCAACGCGTGCATCCGGGGCTGAATTGGTAGTCGACATGCAGGCGCAGCAATCGAAATCATCGAATGACAACTGGGCGCAACAGATCTGGACCTGGCTTGCCGAGGTCCCGGATCCGGAGATTCCTGTATTGAGCGTGCTCGATCTCGGCATTGTCCGGGATGTTGTAGTCGGGGCCGATGGAGTCGAGGTCTCGGTCGCACCGACTTATTCTGGTTGCCCGGCGACCGAAGTTATCGAACAAAGCATTGTTGCGGAGCTGCATAAGCAAGGTGTTGAGAACGTCACCATGAAACGCGTGTTGTCGCCGCCCTGGACCACGGACTGGATCAGCGAAGCCGGTCGCGACAAGCTTCTCGAATACGGCATCGCCCCGCCTGACGGCACCGTGAGCAAACGCGAATTGCTCGGCGGTAAACGCACTGTGGCTTGCCCAAGATGCCGCACTGAGAGCACGACACTCGTCAGTGAATTCGGATCGACTCCCTGCAAGGCCTCCTACAAATGCGATGAATGTCTTGAGCCATTCGAATACTTCAAGTGCATATAACGGAGACTGTCCCCGAATGGGGACTGACCCCAATTCGATGAATCATGCGTCAATTCCATAAATTAAAAGTACACAGTATCGACAAGGAAACAGCCGATTCGATGCGTGTTGCCTTGCAGGTACCGGATGAGATCAAAGGCGAATACGAGTTCCTCCCGGGTCAGCACCTTCCAATACAGATCAACGTCGACGGCCGAAAGATTCGGCGGACCTACAGCATTTGTTCGCTGCCGGGTGAGCAGCCGCTTGTCCTCGGCGTTCGTATTCAACCTGGCGGCTTATTCTCGGATTTTGTCGCGAAGCAACTCTCTGTTGGAGACGATCTGGAGGTAATGCCGCCGTTCGGGCAGTTTCATGCGAGCGTCGAACCGGACTCCAGGAAAACCTATCTGGCTTTCGTGGCCGGCAGTGGCATCACGCCGGTGATCTCAATCATCAGCGCGACACTGGAAGGCGAACCTGACGCGAAATTCGTTTTGTTCTACTGCAACCGCCGGCAAAGCACGACGATGTTCATCGATGATCTTTATGCCTTGAAAAATCGCTTTCCGGAACGGCTGCAACTGTACTTCCTGTTTACGCAGGAGGAACAGGAGTTTCCCATTTTCAGCGGCCGCCTGGACGGCAAAAAAGTTCGCGAGCTGATCAAGAATTTTTGTGGCGGGCTTGAACCCGACGAAGTTTTTCTTTGCGGGCCATTTCCGATGATCGAGACGATCACGAATACGCTTACCGAGATTGGATTCGACAGCGATAGGATTCACAAGGAACGATTCGGCCCGCCGAGGAAAGGTAAGCAGCCCGACGCTCAGCAAGCAAGTGAGAAAGATCTCAAAGACCTCTCGAAAATCACAATCATCATGGACGGCCATCGCAAGACATTCGACATGCCGAAGGCCGGCGGCAACATCGTCGATGCCGCAGCCGCGAACGGTTACGAGCTTCCTTTCTCCTGTAAGGGCGGCGTGTGCGCGACCTGTCGCACGCACGTCAGGGAGGGCGAAGTGAAGATGGAAACCAACTACGGGCTTGAACCTTGGGAGCTCGAAAAGGGCTATGTTCTCGCTTGCCAGTCACATCCGGTGAGCGAATCCGTTGTGCTTGATTACGACAAAACCTGATTCCGCCACCGATTTTCTAAGGCGCCGTTGCTGTTTGTCCGGTAATATACGCGACGTCGGACAAGCTTTAAGAAAAAGCAGTATCCGACGTCTCCGTAACCCAAGAATGCGCCGGAGTGCGTATGGCCGAAAATAGCAAAAGCCCTGAGCTGGATGAATTGTCGCCGGGACGACAGAATTCGTATGACTACGACGAATTGCTGGCCTGTGCGCGTGGCGAGCTGTTCCATCCCGACAGCGCCAGGTTGCCGCTGCCGAACATGCTGATGACAGATCGAATCACCGAGATTAATGGCACAGGCGGCAATTACGGCAAGGGCGAGATCATCGCGGAACTGGATATCAAGCCGGACCTCTGGTTTTTTGATTGCCATTTCGTCGACGATCCGGTGATGCCGGGTTGCCTCGGGCTGGACGCAATGTGGCAGCTGGTTGGTTTTTTCATGGACTGGTCAGGCCACAGGGGAAAGGGCAGGGCACTCGGTGTTGGCAAGGTCAAGTTCACCGGTCAGGTATTGCCTAGTGCAAAGCTCGTTACTTATCACCTCGATTTCAAACGGGTAATCACTCGAAGGCTGAAGCTCGCCATCGCCGATGGCACGATGTCGGTGGATGGCAGGGAAATTTATACGGCCGAGGACTTGAGAGTCGGATTGTTCACATCGACGGATGATTTTTAGGGCGCTGTGATGAGACGTGTGGTAATCAGCGGCATTGGTGTCGTCTCCTGTCTTGGTAACAGCAAGGAAGATGTACTGGATTCCTTGAAAGCAGGTCGTTCCGGCATAAGTTTCAACGAGTCCTTCAAAGAAATGGGGCTCAGAAGCCAGGTTTGCGGCAGCGTCGACATCGACCTCAGCGAACACATCGATCGCAAGGTGCTTCGCTTCATGGGCGATGCGGCAGCTTATGCGTATATATCCATGCAGCAGGCGATTGACGATGCAGGCCTCGACGAATCCGACATATCAAATCCACGCACAGGACTGATCGCAGGGTCCGGTGGCGCGTCAACGGCGAACGTCGTCAAAAGCGCCGATATTGCGCGTGAAAGAGGCGTCAAGAGAATTGGCCCGTACATGGTGCCGCGCACAATGGGCAGCACGGTATCTGCGTGCCTTGCGACGCCGTTCAAGATCAGGGGTCTCAACTACTCCGTGACGTCTGCTTGTGCGACCAGCGCGCACTGCATTGGTATCGCGATGGAGCAGATCCAGATCGGCAAGCAAGACCTGATTTTTGCGGGTGGCGGTGAAGAGGAACACTGGTCCTTAGCCGGCCTGTTCGACGCCATGGGCGCGCTGTCGAAGGGTTACAACGACGATCCGACAATGGCATCGCGGCCATACGACCAGAATCGCGACGGCTTTGTGAGTGCGGCCGGCGGTGGCATGGTGGTTGTCGAAGAGCTCGAGCATGCTAAGGCGCGCGGTGCGAAAATCTATGCCGAGATCGTCGGCTATGGGGCGACTTCCGACGGCCATGACATGGTGGCGCCCTCTGGCGAGGGTGCGATGCGCTGCATGGATCTGGCGCGCTCGACGGTTGACGTGCCGATCGACTACATCAATACGCATGGAACGAGTACGCCGGTCGGCGATACCTGCGAGCTGCAGGCGATGCGCGATATATTCGGCGACGATATACCAAGATTTGGATCCAGCAAGTCGATGTGTGGTCATTCCCTGGGTGCGACGGGCGCGCAGGAAGCAATTCACTGTTTGCTGATGCTGCAACACGATTTTATCGCGCCGTCGATCAACGTCATTGACCTGGATCCTGCTGCAGAGGGTATGCCGCTCGTCACGGAGCGTATCGATAATGCGGGCATCAAAACTGCCATGACCAATAGCTTCGGATTCGGCGGTACCAACGCCACGCTTGTTCTGCAAAAATTTGAATAGCATGAGTCTGGAGACGATCAGCGAGCATGGATGCTTTGGCGGAAAGATGGCTTTTTACCGCCATCACTCCTCGGTCAACAACTGCGATATGCAGTTTTCGGTCTTTGTTCCGCCGCAGGCTGAGTCTCGAAAAGCCCCTGTTCTCTGGTTTCTTTCCGGGCTGACCTGTAGCGAAGAGACCTTCATGATCAAAAGCGGTGCTCAGAAATTTGCGGCCGAGCTTGGCTTGATATTGATCTCACCGGACACCAGCCCCCGCGGTGATGATGTACCGGACGATCCGGACGGCGCCTACGACTTCGGAATCGCGGCCGGCTTTTATCTGAACGCGACACAGGATCCGTGGGCTGCCAACTTTCAGATGTACGACTACGTGACGAAAGAATTACCCGAAATCATATTCTCGGAATTTCCGGCCCATGAAGACCGTCAGGGCATCTTCGGTCATTCGATGGGCGGACACGGTGCCCTGACACTCGGCCTAAAAAATCCTGACACTTTTCGATCTATTTCAGCATTCGCGCCGATATGCAGTCCGATGAATTGTCCCTGGGGTCAAAAGGCGCTCGGCAATTATCTGGGTAGTGATCAGTCGACCTGGCCTGAGTACGATGCGACCGAACTGGTAAAGCAACTGGCGGGTGTGAGGCCGCAAAACAAAATTCTGATCGACCAGGGCATGGATGATCAATTCCTCGAACAGGAACTACATCCGCATCTGTTCGAGGCCGCCTGTGCCGAAAACTCGGTCGATCTCGAGTTACGCCGGCATGAAGGCTACGACCACGGCTATTACTTCATATCTACATTCATGGAAGACCACCTGAAGCACCATGCCGGTTTGCTGGCCGGCTGAAATTCACGCATTAGGTACTACTACGTATTGGACTATGGCCTGAAAGCCATTGTGATTCGGCAATGTATAGACTGCCAGATCATGCGGGCCGATGAAGCGCCAAGAAGTTAGTCATAGGAGAATCGACCTGCCGCCCGATCTCGCCAACTCGGAATCGTTCTTTCGAAACCTTCTGGAATCCGCGCCGGATGCGATGATCATCGTCGATCAGGAAGGCAGGATTACAGTCGTCAATGAGCAAGCTGAAGCCATGTTTGCGTACCGCCGAGATCAGATGATCGGCGAGACGATCGAATTCCTGCTGCCGGCGAGACTCAGAGGCAGGCACGTTGCTCACCGCGACACTTATACGAATAAGCCAAAACTGCGGCCCATGGGTGTTGGCATGGAATTGCAGGGCTGCCGCAGCGACGGCAGTGAATTTCCGGTGGAGATCAGTCTCAGCCCGATAAAAGCCGGATCGGGCTCATTTGTCTCGAGCGTTATCCGCGACGTGACCGAACGCAAGAAAATGGAGCAGGAAATAATCGCAGCGCGCCACGAGGCCGAGCGGGCGAACAAAGCGAACAGCGCGTTTCTCGCGGCCGCGAGCCACGACCTGCGGCAACCCGTGCAGGCCTTAAGCCTTTTGAATGGCGCTTTGCGCAGGACGGTGAAAGACTCACTCGCTTTGGAAATGATCGAGAGCCAGGAGCATTCGCTGGATGCGATGACCAACCTCCTGAATTCGCTCCTTGACATCAGCCGGCTCGATGCTGGCGCCGTCACTCCGGAGATCGAGGACTTTTCGATTCAACGACTCATCGATCGCCTGTCCGCCGAGTTTTCGCGACAGGCAAAAAATATGGGGCTCAACTTCGAAGCTGAGGCCTGCGACGCCGTAATCCGCAGCGATCCAAACCTGTTGGGCGAAATCATTCAGAACTTCGTATCCAACGCGATCCGTTACACCGACAAAGGTACAGTGGAGCTGGGCTGCGAAGAGATCGACGGCGAGCTACGCGTAAAGGTAACGGACACCGGTATCGGCATCGAGGAAGATCAACTGGATGCGATATTCAACGAGTTCCATCAGTGCAAGACAACGGGATCGAGCAAGGAAGGCTTCGGCCTCGGCCTGGCGATCGTGCGCCGCCTCGCAGATATTCTCGGTCATGAGGTGGCCGTCGAGTCGAAGCCTGGAGAAGGGTCCTGTTTCAGCATCTCGATGCCAGTGGTCAAGGATGTATCTGCGACAGAATCGGCAGCGGTATCGCGTAGCACATCCGATGAAACGGGGGGATCGGAGCTGATCCTCCTGATTGAAGACGACGTGACGGTTGCGAATGCCTGGGGACTCTTGCTCGAGGCCGAGGGTTACCGCGTGGCGACGGCAGCCTCTGCCAAGGAGGCCAGGGCGGTTGTGAAACATCTGGACTCCGAACCCAGCCTGATCATTTCGGATTTCCATCTGCTGGACGAATCGACCGGCGTCGAAGCTGTCCTGTCGATTCGCAAAGACATTGGCAACAACGTGCCGGCGTTTATCGTCAGTGGCGACACGTCGAAAGTCGTACGAGACGCAAAGTCTCTCGACAATAGCGTCGTCATGAGTAAGCCGGTCAACACGGTCCGGCTTCTTGACTCGGTACGGGCCGCAATCATCAGCGGAATCGTACCGCCCGAGTAGTGAGCCAGACTGACTGATAGCCCGGATGTCGCTATGTGGGCTCGGTATATGCTTATTGTCGACGGCTCGCCTGTTGCTATTATCAATTCGAACAGCTTGATATCGGACACAACGTTGTCCGAACTAAGATTACGAAAAATAGTGATAACAGCAGGAGGACAGACAATGAAATCGCGATCGCAATCTACTACCTCGCTGAAAGGCGTGCTGGTAATTTTACTTGGAGTATTCGGAGTAGCTGCTGCCGGAGTCAGTGCCGCCGCAGATCAATTGGGATGGAAGATTGTCCCCGACCCTGAAATCGTCAATTTCAAGCGTGCTGACGCTAAGGTCGTCACGCAGACGCTGGTCGCGCCGCCGTTCCTGCCAGAGCACACGCAGGTGGCAAGCGGGCCACCGAGAATCGTCAAGATCCGCATGGACATCGTAGAACGCGAGGTAGAGATCGCGCCAGGCGTATTCGTCTGGCAGATGGCGTTCAATAACTCGGTGCCGGGCCCGGTCCCCGTCGTTCATCAGTACGACTGGGTGGAGTTGACCCTCCACAACGGCGCGTCGAAGGAGGCGGCCTTTACACTCGACGGCAGCACCAGCCCGAACGTGCTGCTACACAACGCAGATTTTCACGCCTCGACCGGTGCCCTGGGTGGCGGTGAACTTACCAAGATCAATCCGGGATATGAGGTGGTGCTGACCTGGCGAGCCGAAAAATCCGGGCTATTCGTTTATCACTGTGCACCCGGCGGCGCCATGGTTCCCTACCACGTGGTCACGGGTGGCAACGGGGCGTTGCTTGTGCTGCCGCGTGAGGGTCTGCGCGACGGATACGGCGAGCCGATTCGTTATGACCGTGCGTTCTATTTCGGTGAGCAAGATTACTACGTGCCGAAAAATCCGGATGGCAGCTGGAAGCGATCGACAAACTTCGTTGATCAAATGGCCGGCATGTTAAAAGTCATGGAAGGTCTGGTGCCTACTCACGTAGTTTTCAATGGCAAGAGTGGTGCGCTTACCGCCGACATACGCCTGGAAGCGAAAGTCGGCGAGACCATATTGATGTTGCATTCCCAGGCAAATTACCCTTCATGGCCACACTTGATTGGTGGTCACGGTGATTGGGTCTGGCCGTACGGGAAGTTTAACAACCAGCCTGATGAAGGCCTGGAGTCGTGGGATGTCGTTGCGGGCGGCACGGCTGCGGCGGTGTATACGTTTAAACAACCCGGGCTGTTCGTCTATCTGAATCACAACCTCATCATGGCGTTTATCAAGGACGCCAAAGCGTTCATTCATGTTGAAGGTGAGTGGGACAACGAACTTATGGAACAGACTTCGCCACCGACGGCCGTAGAGTAGAGCGACAGTCGAGCTCGGGCCAGAACGCTCAAATGTCTTTGAACAACCGAGTTGAGTCTGTCGCCAGGTTCCTGATTCTGGGCGTGGCCTGTTTGTCTATTTCGGCGGGTGCCGACGAAACTTCGGGCGAAGCGCGCGTCGCACTCAGGTACCGCTACGAGCACGTCGATCAGGACAATCTTCTACAGAACGCCAATGCGTCAACCGTCCGGATCAGATTGAACTACCAGACGGCAGTCTGGGAGAGCTGGTCGGTCTTTGGCGAATTCGACCATGTCGCAGAGGTGATTCTCAATGAATACAACAGCGGCGCTGGCACCAGCCCGGATCGCACACAGTACTCAATAGTGGCGGATCCGAAGGGGTCAGATCTGAATCAGCTATATCTTCAATATGGCCCGTCCCAGAACTGGCGGCTTAGGCTCGGACGCCAAAAAATCTTGCTGGATAATCACCGATTTGTCGGACATGTCGGCTGGCGGCAGAATGAACAGACTTATGACGGACTTGGTCTGACGGTCAAAAGCATTCCGAATACGGATCTCTTCTACAGTTACATCGAGCATGTCAATCGCATATTCGGAGACAAGGTCGCGGCGGGCGATCACAGCGTTAATACGCATCTGTTGAATGCCAAAATAAGACTTGGTACAGCCTGGTCGATAACACCGTACGTGTATTACATCGACAATGACGATGTCCCGTCATTCTCAACATTGACTTTCGGTGCGCGACTTTCCGGAAAAATGTCTGCAGGAGATGCCAGTTTCAATCTTCTTGCCGAGCTGGCCACGCAATCCGATGCGGCCAACAACCCCGTTTCCTATGACGCCGACTACGTACACCTCAATGTGTTGTGGACTGCCGGCAATGGACTGGGAATCGGCGCCGCGTTCGAATCACTCGGTGGAGATCCAGCGTCCGCCGGCATGGCTTTTCGCACCCCATTGGCAACGCTGCACGCGTTTCAGGGCTGGAACGATATGTTCCTCACAACACCGGACTCCGGAATCGATGACCTGTATTTTACGTTCAAATACAAAATTGCTTCGTGGACGTTGCAGGCCGTCTATCACGACTTTTCATCCGAAGCCGGTAGCAGCGATTTCGGCACGGAACTCGACTTGTCTGCGGGACGAAAACTGAGCGATCGTTACGGGCTGCTGTTGAAAGCCGGATTGTTCAATGCGGATTCAGCATCGCCGCTGTCAACCGCAGTCGACACCAATAAATTCTGGGTGATGCTAACCGCGAACTTTTAGAATCTCGCGTTTTTGGCCTCGCCCATCGTAGCGCAGGCGATACATTCGGTTGCGTGGGGATAGGCTTTAAGGCGGCCCTGGTCGATGGACGAACCGCACTCGGTGCAGCTACCGAAGTCACCGGAGTCAATCCGCGACAGTGCTGCTGATATCTTGCCGAGTTCGATTCTCGCCTCATTGCCCAGCGCATCAACCACCTCGCTGTCTTCAAGTTGCTTCGCCCGCTCCTTGGAGTCGGCTTCATAGCCGCGGCGCAGATTGGCCGTGATTCGCTCGAGCCGCACCGTCAACTCGTCTTTCTTCCGCAACAATTCGTCGCGAACGCCATCAGGCAAATTTGTCTGCATAACAATCGTTCTCCAGATTGAGCCCAATCTTGTCCCACAACCAAAATGTCGGGTCCGGGCGATACAAATATTACACCGATTGCCTCGCGAGTCGGATATCAGCAAATCCACCTATTCCGGGCAGCCACGACAGCCGCGACCTATACTCCTTAAGAGGTACGTAAATTCCGATACTACCTAGGCATCAGGCCTTATTCACAGGCGCGAGGCTTCTGAATACGCTAGCCACAATGGTCAAGACACATATTCAAAGCTCAATACCAACAGGTGAAGCCATGCATAAGATCTCCCGAATCATGAGTGTTATCGATCCAACCTCGACTGAGCAGCCCGCGATGGATCGTGCTGCGTGGCTCGCCAGAAATGTTGGTGCGGAAATGGATTTGTTCGTTTGCTATTACAACGAGTACCTGAGCGGTGATCGGCTTTTCGATTCTCCATCGCTGGAGAAGGCGCGACGGGAAGTCATCGGTAGCCACAAAAAACACCTGGAGAAACTGGCCGAGCCCTTACGACAGGCCGGGCTGACTGTCCGCACGACAGCTATCTGGGATCACCCGCTTTACGAAGGAATCGTTCGGCATGCAGAAGCGACCGCTGCCGATATCGTCATCAAGGATACGCATCACCATTCGGCGCTGAGCCGGGCTCTGCTGACAAATACGGACTGGAATCTCATACGCACCTGCCCCGTACCTTTGTGGCTCGTCAAGCCACATGCGATTGCCGAGAATCCGGTATTCATCGCTGCGATCGATCCCCTGAATGAACACGACAAACCTGCTGCACTCGACGATGAAATTCTCGTCTTGTCGAAAGCGCTGGCCGAACTGTCGGACGGCGAGGCACACGCATTTCATTCATACGACCCGCGAATCGCCGTCGCGACGGCCACTGCAAATGCCTATATCCCGGTTTCATTGCCATTCGATGAAATCGAACAGCAGATGCACGAACAGCACGAAAAGCGCTTCAACGAAGTCACGGAATTCCATGGTCTCGATGACAAGCACGCGCATCTCATCGCCGGGCTGACACACGAGGAATTGCCGATCATCGCTAACAAGATGAAGGCGGACGTCGTGGTCATGGGTGCTGTTGCGAGAAATCGTTGGAAGCGGCTATTCATCGGTGCGACCGCCGAGAGAACCCTCGAGCATGTTCCCTGCGACCTCTTAATCGTCAAGCCGGATTGGTTTCGGACACCAGTCGGGATGTCGGGTGAACAGGCTGCATAGGCCGAAGAAGTCAGGGTGGGTCAGGCAGCCATATGCATGCGCACCAGATCCGCGAGCGATCGTGCCTGCATTTTTTCCATCACCCTTGCGCGATGAATCTCCACAGTGCGCTGACTGACACCGAGCTCATACGCGATCACTTTGTTCGGCTTGCCGGTTACCACAAGGTCGAGGACTTCATGCTCACGCTTTGTCAGCCTATCGATACGGGTCTGCACTTCGGCATGTTCCTGTCGCTCGATACGGCGCTCCCGATCCGTCTTCAACGCCTCGCCGATACGATCGAGCAGGTCCTGGTCCCTGAATGGTTTTTGAATGAAATCGACGGCACCCTTTTGCATTGCCTCGACGGCCATTGGCACGTCGCCATGACCGGTGATGAATATGATGGGTAACGTGCTGCCCATCTCGATGAGCTTTTCCTGGAGTTCCAGCCCGCCCAGCCCGGGCATTCGGATATCCAGTACCAGGCATCCCGGTTTCTCGTCGGCGAACGATGCCAGGAAATCATCGGCGGAATGAAAAATTTCGTAGTCAAGGCCGACGGATCGCATCAGGAATTCCATCGCATGGCGAATGGCCTGGTCATCGTCCACGATGAACACAGTCGATTTCTGTTCAGAGCTTTTGGTCATGTGCGCGCCGTGGCTTCATTCTTCGGTGTAGTAGGATAGCGATAATCTGGGGTGTAAGGGAATAGAGTCTTGGAACAGATGCACCCATTAGTTCATCTGGCACTGATCTGGGCGGGCGTTTTTGCTGCTGCCGTCGCGGCCAAGAAGACCCGGTTGACGCCAGTCCTGTTCTACCTCTTCTTTGGCGTTCTTCTGGTCAACATCGGCGTTCTGCCGAAGGAAAGCGGACCGTTCATTCGCGAATTCGCCGAGCTCGGCATTATTTTCATCATGTTTGCGTTGGGCTTCGAAGAGTCGACGGACAATTTTATCGCCAGCGTCAAAAAGAGTTGGGGCATCGCCCTGTTCGGTGCGCTCGGTCCATTCGCCGTCGCGTATCTAATATGCGATTACGTCTGGAACGATCCTGCAATCTCTCTGATGTGTGCTCTGGCGATGACCGCCACCGCGGTGTCTCTGACTATGGTGTCGTTGCAGAGCGAAGGCCTGCAGAATTCTGTCGTCGCTACCAGGATCATGACCTCAGCCGTCATCGATGACATCGGGGCATTGGTCGCAGTGGCCATCATGGTGCCGCTGGCAACCGGCCAGGAATCCTTCAATATAACGAACATGCTCCTGACGGGCGGTAAGGCGGCAACATTCTTCGTTGTCGTAACGATTATCGGCGCCTGGATATTCCCCCATAAACCTGCCGGTTGGTTTCGGCATGTTCCCATCATTGGTCGAATCGGTGTTAAACACATGCTGACTTTTGACCACGGTCGTTATGCGACCCTGGTCATCCTGCTCGTTGCGCTGGTAGTCGGGCTCGTCGCCTATTACTTCGGATTTCATCCGGCGGTAGGCGCTTACATGGCGGGGCTGATCGTCAAGGAGGAATATTTTCACATCGGCGAAAAAAGTGACGGCAGTGTCTATGCAGGCCGGGTCGAAAGCTCGTATGAGGAATCGAAAATTATTCTCAAGAACGCAGCATTCTTATGGGTCGGCCCGGTCTTCTTCGTTGATCTGGGCGCGAAGTTGATCTTCGACTGGGATCTGCTGATTCAAGTCCTGCCCTACAGCATTGTGCTTACCCTTGGCCTCATCCTGGTTCAGGTCAGCTCGGCTGGTCTGGCAGCGAAATACACCAGCGGCATGTCGTGGCACCAGAGCCTGATGATCGGTTTCGGCATGCTCGGTCGTGCGGAGCTGGCATTCGTCGTCATGGATATTGCCTACGTGCAGAACAAGATCCTGCATGCCGAGGCATTCTTCACCCTGATGATGACCGCATTCTGCCTTAATATTGCCGTGCCGCTGACGATCAGCTGGTGGCGGCCCTATTACAACGCTGCGGCGGCGAGATCAGTCTAGCCTTCTCGAGAAACGCATGATCGCGCCGGTCATTGCGATTGCTGTAAATGCGCCGAGTACCAACAACTCGTTTCCCAGCTCGATTAATGATGCGTCGCGCAGCATGATGCCGCGCGTTAGCCGGATGAAATGCGTAGTCGGCAATACCTCGCCAAGGTATTGTGCAAATTCGGGCATGCCGTCAAAAGGAAACATGAATCCTGACAACAGTATGGATGGCATCAACACGAAGACGGTCAACTGCATCGCCTGAAATTGTGTATTGGCAACTGTTGAAATCAAGAGCCCGAGTGAGAGATTCGCTGCAATGAAGAAAGCTGCAGCAGTGTATAACGCGAGCAATGTGCCACGCAGCGGGACATCGAAGAGCAATTGACCGACGCCGACAACGAGCGCCACCTGTATGAGGCCGATTGCGACGTAGGGGAGGATCTTGCCAACCATGAGTTGCGTGGTGCTGACCGGCGTATTTATCAGCAATTCGAGGTTGCCGCGTTCGCGCTCGCGTACGATTGCGACGGCCGTGAACAGTATCATTGTCATTGTCAGAATTATGCCGATCAAGCCCGGGACGATATTAACGGCCGAACGCCTTTCGGGGTTGTAGTACGGCCTTACCTCGAGTGAGCGTTGCGGTCTCGATTTCACTGCCTCAAAACCCACCGGCATCATCGCAAGCTGATTGGCGATGCCGACAATTGTCGGGTCCGCCCCGTCCACCAGCAGATGCGCGGCTGGGCGGGCTGGATCGACTGCGCGACGATCGAAGTCGGGTGGGATGAGGACACCAACCGATGCCTTGCCCGAGCGCAACAGTTGCTCCAGCTCATCGGCGGTCTCTACCCAGTATTTGAAATCGACAACCTGCGTTTCACTCATTTCATCGATGAACTGGCGCGATAAATGCGTATTTGACTGATCGGCGACGGCCGATTTGATATCGCGAACATCAGTGTTGATTGCATAGCCGAACAGGACTAACTGACCCATAGGAAGGCCGACGATCATGAATACGGTTATCCGGTCCCGCTTGAGCTGCCGAAGCTCTTTGCGCATGACAGCAAACATTCGGATCAAAGATTTCATTGAACCGTTTCCGCTGTACCGTTTTTTTGCGTAACCGCGACAAACACGTCCTCGAGAGAGGCCGGAACGAGATTGGTGCTTGCCTGAATGCCGCTTTGAGCGAGGGCATCGTCAATAATTTGCACAGGATTGGAGAATCTCTCCGGGATTAGTACCCGAAGACGCACTCCGAGCTGTGTTGCGCTCAGTACTTCGGGCCGGTCTTCGATCGCGACCTGGGCCGCGAATGGCTCATCTGCAAGCACCTCGACAATCGACATACCGGTTGCCGCCTGCAATTCCTGTGGCGGACCATCCACGACTTTTGTGCCGTGATCCAGTATGGCCAGGCGATGGCAGCGTTCGGCCTCGTCCATGTAATGCGTTGAGACGAGGATAGTTGTTCCGGCATCGGCCAACTCGAAGAGATTTCCCCAGAAGTCTCTGCGACTCTTGGGATCGACCGCACTGGTCGGTTCGTCGAGAAGCAGCAGTTCCGGTCGATGAAGAACTGCGCAGGTCAGCGCAAGACGTTGTTTCTGCCCGCCGCTCATTGTGCCGACAATCTGATTTTTTTGATTCACGAGATCATATTTTTCGAGCAGTTCTGCGATCCGCACTTTCTTCTCTGCGCGCGAGAACGAATAGACATCGGCCATGAAGTCCAGGTTTTCCTCGACCGTCAGGTCGCCGTAAAGGGAAAACTTTTGCGTCATATAGCCGATCTTCGGCTTCAAAATGTTGGCATCGCCCGGCACCTCAATTCCCAGTACATTGGCAGTTCCTTCGGTGGGAGTCAGAAGCCCGCAGAGCATGCGAATGGTCGTCGACTTGCCGGAACCATTCGGCCCCAGAAAACCGTAGATCTGCGCCCGAGGCACATCGAGATCCAGATGGTTTACAGCCGTCAGATCGCCAAACTGCTTGGTCAGGCTACGTGCCTGGATGGCAAATTCTGAATTATTGTTCATGGAGCAGTTCGACCTCGACGGGGACACCGTCCGGCAGTCGCTCGCGGGCGCCCAGGATATCGACCTTGGCGAGGAAACTGAGCCGGCCTCGATCATGCTCGGTCAACGCAAAGTAGGGCGTGAATGCAGCCTCGCTGGAGATCCAACGCACCGAGCCGTCGAATGGTTCTGTCAGACCGTCTACATAGATGCGGGCTTCGGTACCGGGGCGAACGTGAACGCGTTGCGATTCCGATACGTAAATGCGCGCATAAGGCTGCGCCCCGGACAGCAAGATCAGCATCGGCTGGCCGACCGCGGGTTGTTCGCCGGCTTCAAACAGTCTGCTGTCGACGATGCCGTCTACCGGTGCCTGCGGCTGATGTCTGTCGCGATCGATTTGCAGTGACCAGAGTCTGGACTCGATTTGCTGAACGGCTTGTTCGGCTTGAGCCAGCTCTTCGACAGTCGTGCCACTAAGCAGTTCCTGCAGCCTGGCCTCCTCGACATCGAGCGTGGCCTCTGCCCTGTCCAGCGCTGCTTTGGCGGTGTCCAGCCTGCCCTCGGATGACAATTCTTGTTCGTATACTTTTTGTGCGCGCTCGTATTCAGTCTGGCGGAAATTAAGTTCTCGCCTCGCGCCGTCGACGATTGCACGAGCGGCGTCTATCTGTTCCTTGCGTGGACCGCGTACGAGTTCATCGAGTCGCGCCTGACTTTGTGCGAGCGCCGCTTCTGTTTCGTCGATTCTGGCGGTGATCCGCGCGTCGTCCTGCCGCAACAGCAAGTCGCCTTTCGACACGGATTGACCTTCTGCGACGGCAATCTCGACGATGGGTTCAAAAAACTCGGCCCTGATCTCGATACGGTCCGACTCAAGTTGGCCGACTACCCTGGATTCTTCATTCTCGGCATCGCATGCCGTCAGGACAAGCGAGAGCATCAGCAAGAAAATTTTGAGCTTCACGTCGCACCTCCTGCCGGTGCCTTGATTGCAGTCACGATGAGGTCGATGTGCGTCTGAAGAAGCTTGTCGGTATCCAGCGGCAGGTGTTTCTCGAACAGTGTCTTCCAGATGATGGACACCAGTACCGGAGCGATCAGAAGCTGAGGAAACTCGTCGAGGCGTGACTGGCGGAATTCTCCCTGTTTAACGCCCTTGTCAATGAGTTGCCGCAATGCGCCCATGCCACTTGAGACAACCTGATCGTAATAGTAGGCGGTGAGATCCGGATGCTTCGGTCCCTCGGCGACAAGCAAGCGGACGACGATGCGTGCGGGGGAGTCCGGCAATTTTTGAATAAATTCAAGAAACGGTCCGCGTAGAAATTCCTCTGCCGACAGATCTGAATCGGTGATCGCCGTCTTTAACGCGTCGATGCGCGGTACGACGACACTACGAATGACGGCTTTGAACAGTTCCTCCTTGGTCTTGAAGTAGAGATAGAGCAGGCCCTTGCTGATGCCGGCGCGTTTGGCAACGTCGTCGACACGGGCAGCGGCATATCCATGCTCGGCGAAGGTCTCCATTGCCGCCTGGGTAATCTCGGCCGGCCGCTCTTCCTTACGGCGCCGGTAACGGGGCTTTGTCATGGCGAATCGGCTCTTAATGACCAGTGAGTCAGTAATTATAATTAATGACCGGCGGGTCAGCAAGCATTATTTGCTGAAACGTACGGTATTGCTCACTTCGGAAGAGAGGATGGTAGTCTCTCGCCATGTTTACCTATATCGACCCCACAGTAAGAGCCCGGCTAATTGAGCAGGGAAAGCTGATCCGCATCGACGCTGACGGCCGATTGAACGAATCGGATCAGGAACCTGATCCCAGCGCCAAGGCGATCAGTATTCTCGGTCCGATCCCGCTGCCGCTCGAGCGGCATGGCCGACATTTCGATGTTCAGTGGTACGCGAGCGTGCGGCATACGGAGCTGAACCAGGCACAGGAGCTCGCCGACGAACTGCGCGAACGCGGCGGTCAGCAGTCTTTCGCGATTCTGGCCTCGTCGATGGCCGTCAACAGTGTATTGATCATCGGCGATCCTTCGGACTGGGAGAATCCGCTTGTCCGGGTGCACTCGAGTTGCCTCACCGGGGATGTGTTCGGCTCGATGCGCTGTGAATGCGGGCCACAATTTATCGCCGCGCTGGAACGGATCGCCGATGAACCCGGCGGCGGCATGATCATTTACATGTCGGGACACGAAGGCCGCGGCATTGGTTTGTGGGCAAAAGCCGCGACCTATTTATTGCAGGACGGCGGCGAGAATACCTATCAGGCAAATCGCAGTCTGGGATTGCCGGATGACTCCCGCGATTTCGGCGATGCCGCCTCCTTATTAAAGTATTTTCATGGCGACGGGCCGTTTCGACTGCTGACCAATAACCCCAAGAAAATTTCGGATCTCGAAGAACACGGGCTGAAAGACATTACACCCGTCAAACACGTCATCGGCGTCGGTGACGTCAATCGCGACTACCTTGCCGCCAAACGGGATTGGGGACACTACCTGAGCTCAGAAGACATCGAATAAATGGGGACGTACCCATTTATTGCTTATTGCCTTGCGAGGCGGATGTTTTCTGCCGTCGTTTCGAAATCACTTCTGAACGGGTTGATATCGATGCCGCCGCGACGGTTGTAGCGTGCATAAACGGTCAGCGCCTCCGGTTCACACCGCTGCTTGATATCGAGAAAGATGCGCTCGACGCAGCTTTCGTGAAAATCATTGTGATTACGATATGAAACGATGTAACGGAGCAGGGCGCCGCGGTCGATTGGTCGGCCTTGGTATCGAATCAACAAGCCGCCCATGTCCGGCTGGTCGGTGACCGGGCAGAGGCAGCGCAGCAAGTGCGAATGCAGTTCTTCATCTACTGCATCATCTGCCGTATACGCGAGCAGGCCCGGGTCGACATCGGTCGAATCGCAAGCGACCTCCTTGTCATCGATACAATCGCCGGGAAGGTCACGAAGTGCCGCAGCGTCGGAGAGTGGAATCAGGCGCACTGCGACCGGCGCACCGGCAGCCTGGCTCAGGTCATCGGCAATGACAGCTGCTATCTCTTCCCGGTCTGCATAGTCCGCCATGGCGTGCGAATTCAGATAGAGCTTCATCGACTTCGATTCGATGATGTTGGGCGAATTTGCCGGCACGCGCAGTTCGGCGGTCGCTACGCAGGGTTTGCCCTTGCCGTCCAGCCAGGTCAGCTCGTAAGCGTTCCAGATATCTTCTCCGTGAAAAGGCCATGCGCCCGAAATCCCGAGAATCTGCCGGTTCTCTGCCCTTGCAATGGGGTGCAGCAGACCGGGCGCGTAGGTCGCCGGGTAAGTGGACTTTTCACCGAGCGGCGATTTGACACCCACTGCATTTCACTCCTGATTAAAAGGAGATGCTAGTGTAATATATCGCCCCTTTTTTGCCCCCGGACAAATCCTTGCTCGAAGTACTTTCCAATGCCCGTGTTTTCGCACCGGAAGATCTAGGCGTTTGCCATCTGGCTATCGGCGGAGGGCGTATTCTCTCTGTCAGTCAGGACCTGGAAGCCGTCTCAGTGCCGCATGCAACCATCACGGATATCGGTGGAAGGCGCCTGATTCCGGGATTCATCGACGGCCATGCCCATGTTACCGGTGGCGGTGGAGAGTCGGGATTCAGTAGCCGGGTGCCGCCACTACCGTTGAGCGCCTTCACGAGCGCTGGCGTGACAAGCGTCATCGGCGTACTGGGCACCGACGATACGACCCGCGATACGCGGGGATTGCTTGCGCAGACCAGGGCGCTCAGAGAAGAAGGCCTCGGTGCCTGGTGCCATACCGGTGGCTATCACGTACCCCCAGTGACGCTGACCGGCAGTGTCCGCGACGACATCGTTTATCTGGATCCCGTCATCGGCATCGGCGAGCTGGCGCTAAGTGATCATCGTTCGAGTCAGCCGACGCGCGATGAGCTGTTACGAATCGCAAGTGACGCCCACGTTGCCGGCATGATCTCCGGAAAAGCCGGAATCGTTCACCTGCACCTGGGCGACGGCGAGCGCGGCCTCGATCTGGTGCGTCAGGCACTCTCATTGAGCGAGTTGCCCGCGCGCGTTTTCAACCCAACCCATATCAATCGGCAAAAGGCGCTGTTCGACGAAGCACTGGCGCTTGCCCGCGAAGGCAGCACGGTAGATATAACGGCATATCCGGTATCGGACGACGAAGACGCCTGGCCGGCGGACGTCGCTCTATTGAGATATCTGGAGTCCGGGGCGCCCGCCGACCGAATAACCATTAGTTCTGACGGCGGCGGTTGCCTGCCGGTATTCAATGAAGAAGGTGAAATCACGGAAATGGACATCGGCCAGGCGGCGAGTCTGCCGTTAACGCTTAAGAAGCTGCTTGCTGGAGGTGGGCCACTTGAGCAGGTGCTGCCCGCATTTACATCCAACGTTGCAAGAATTTTGCGCCTGCACGACAGGGGCCGAATCGATGCGGGCAAGGCCGCCGATTTCATCGTGCTCGACGACAAGGATGACATCCG
This sequence comes from uncultured Woeseiaceae bacterium, assembly GCA_964386685.1. Lineage (GTDB taxonomy): Bacteria > Pseudomonadota > Gammaproteobacteria > Steroidobacterales > Woeseiaceae > JACZWL01. Next base: position 32,144 of record CAYLSX010000007.1, read on the forward strand.
CGACGTCATGATTGCCGGGATCTGGCATGTCAAAGACCACGCACAGCAGATATTTGGCCAGTTCGAAGAGCATGGCGGAGTTGCAGCCGAATGAATCCGTCAAATCATAGCGACCCGAAAATGCGCGGCTACATCGTTCCGATAGGTGGTGCCGAGGAAAAATTCCACAATCCGGAGATCCTCGATCGCTTCGTGGATATCTGTGGTGGCCGGTCGGCCCGGATTACGATCATACCAACGGCCTCCGAGCTGGAAGACACCGGTCGAAATTACGAGAAGCTGTTCCGCAAACTCGGCATCAAACATGCCCGGGTATTGCAGATTCTGACGCGCGAAGACTGCCAGTCGCAGGAGTTCCTCGATTACATCGAGGGCTCACAGGGCGTCTTCATGACCGGCGGCAATCAACTGAGACTGTCGACGACCTTGGGCGGGACGCCGGTCGCACAGATGATTCGCCGACGCAATGCGGACGGCATGCATGTCGCGGGAACCTCGGCCGGTGCCGCGTTCATGCCCGAGCACATGATTGCAGGCGGTGACGAAGGCAGCACGCCGAGCCCGGACATGGTCACCATGGCACCGGGCCTGGGGCTGACCAACAGTTTTATCATCGACCAGCATTTCCGCGAACGGGACCGGCTTGGTCGTCTCCTGACGGCGCTGGCTTACAACCCGTTTGCCGTCGGCATCGGCCTGGACGAAGACACCGCGGCGTTCATCAAGCCCGGAGACTGTCTGGAGGTCGTCGGCAGCGGTGGTATAACCATTATCGATCCAACGAATCTGAGCTATTCTTCGATGGACAGGGCAAAACGGGGCGATCCAGTTAGCCTGATCGACGTAAAACTACATATACTGATAGCCGGCGGCCGCTTCGATATTACTACCCGGCAGGCAATAGCAGAGCCAGAAGAAAAATAAGGGAGCCCGGCCCATGAAAATCGTCAGCACCAACGTCTATGTTGGGCCTAATATTTATGCGCACTTCCCGGTAATCCGGCATGTGCTGGATCTCGGCGTCCTCGAGGAATGGCCGACGGGCCGGCTGGGCAAGGACTTCGTTGAACCGCTTCTCGATGCCCTGCCCGGGCTGCACGAGCACGGCTGCTCATATAAGGAACCCGGCGGTTTCGTGCGCCGTTTGAATGAAGACGAAGGTACCTGGCTCGGTCATGTCATGGAGCATGTCGCCATCGAGCTGCAGAACATCGCCGGCTATCCCGTGACCTTCGGACGCACGCGCTCGCTGGATGACCAGCCGGGCCACTACAACATGGTTTTCCAGTACCACGATGACGCAGTCGGCCGCGAAGCGAGCCTGTTATCTCTCGACCTGATTCACAGCCTGCTGCCGGCCGAGGCAAAATCCGAGGACGCGCCGGGCGACGATTGGGAGTTCGCCGAAGAACGGGACAAATTCATCCGCTATGCACAGAGTCGTGCGTTCGGTCCGAGCACCGGGTCGCTGGTTCAAGCAGCGGAAGAACGCGGCATTCCATGGATTCGCCTGAACCGGCAAAGCCTCGTGCAGTTCGGACATGGCAAGTATCAGCGCCGTATCCAGGCAACAACAACCAGCGAAACCAGCAACATCGCCGTTGAACTTGCCTCTGACAAGGAAGAAACCAACAGTATTCTTCGAGACCTGGGGCTGCCGGTGCCGAAACAGCGCCTCGTGCGTAGCTCGCGCGACGCAAAACGTGCCGCCGAGCGAATCGGTTTTCCGGTCGTGCTAAAGCCGCTCGCCGGCAATCATGGTCGCGGTGTCTCGATCAATCTCAAGACGCCCGAAGAAATTGAAGTCGCTTTCGACAAAGCGAGAGAACACGGCCGCAACGTCATCGTCGAGAGTTATCTCGAAGGCCACGATCATCGCATTCTCGTCGTCAACGGCGAGCTCGTCGCCGCATCGAAACGGGTACCCGGCCACATCGTGGGGGACGGCAAGCGCACGATCGAACAGCTGGTCGATATCGTCAACGAGGATCCGCGCCGCGGCGTCGGTCACGAAAAAGTGCTGACACGACTGGAGCTGGATCATCAGGCGGATCTCTTACTGACGAAGCTGGGCTACGACCGCAGTACCGTGCCTGCTGAAGGCGAGACCGTGTATCTCAGATCGACGGCGAACCTGTCGACCGGGGGTACCGCGATCGATGTCACGGATACTATTCATCCCGACAACCGCGAGATGGCCGTTCGCACGATCAAGGCGATTGGCCTCGACATCGGCGGCGTTGATTTTCTTACCAAGGACATCACCGAGTCGTATCGTGAGGCCGGCGGCGGCATCTGCGAAGTCAACGCGGGCCCTGGTTTCCGAATGCACGTAGCGCCGAGCGAGGGAACGCCGAGAGACGTTGCAGGACCTGTGCTGGACATGCTGTTTCCGCCGGACTCGCTCAGTCGTATCCCGATCGCCGCCGTAACCGGCACCAACGGCAAGACGACGACCTCGCGCATGCTCGCACACATACTAAAGATGTGCGGATTCACAGTCGGCCTGACCTCGACAGACGGTGTTTATATAGACGGTCAGCTAAGCGTACCCGGAGATATGACCGGCCCCGTGTCGGCGAAGATGATTCTTCGGGATCCGTCCGTCGACGCGGCTGTCATGGAAACGGCCAGGGGCGGCATGCTGCGTGGCGGGCTGGGCTTCCAGACCTGCAACGTTGCCTGTTGCCTGAACGTTGCAGCCGACCACCTGGGTATTAAGGGCATCGATACGCTCGAGCAACTGGCCGAGATCAAACGGGTACCGATCGAGATCGCCGAAGATGCAGCAGTCCTCAATGCCGACGATCCGCTTTGCTTGCAAATGGCGGACTACACCGATGCGGAGACCTTGTGCTACGTCACGATGAACCCGGGACATCCGCTGGTGAAACAACATATTCGTGCCGGCGGTCAGGCGTTCGTACTCGAGGAAGGCATGAACGGCCACATGATCACGATCTACGATAGTGAGAGTCATATTCCCTTGCTGTGGACGCATCTGATTCCGGCGACGATCGAAGGCCGTGCGATTCACAATGTGCAAAACGCGATGTTTGCAGCCGCACTCGCCTACAACATGAATATCGGGCTCGAAGATATTCGTCACGGGCTCAGGACATTCGATGCGACCTTCTTCCAGACACCGGGCCGCATGAACATTTATGACGAGCATCCGTTCAAGGTCATTCTGGACTATGCACACAATCCCGCGGCAGTCACGGCGATGTGCAGTCTCGTCGATCGCTTCGAACCGGAAGGCAAGCGCATCATCGTGCTGGCGGCACCAGGAGACCGACGCGACGAAGACATTCGCGAGATCGCAGAGATCGCCGCCGGCCACTTCGATCACTTCATCTGCCGTTGCGACGACAATCGCCGCGGGCGGGGTGAAGACGAAGTCGCTGTCATGATGAAGAACAAACTGCTCGAAGAAGGCATTGCCGCAGATCGGATCGAGGTCGTGCCCGACGAACAGGAAGCGACGACCCGTGCACTCGAAATCGCCGAGGCGGGTGATTTGATTCTCGTACTGGCGGACGCCATCAAGCGTACCTGGAAGCAAATCATCTACTTCAATTCCGGCGCCAAGGTGGAGGACGCACCCAAGCGCTCATCGGTGAGCATCGAATTGCCGGATATCGAGGATTTCAACTTCCACGACGACCTCGAGATCATCAGCGACGAGCGCGGCGTTCGTATTGCGAGGGAAGCAGGCG
>CAYLSX010000008.1:0-35232 GCA_964386685.1 uncultured Woeseiaceae bacterium
TGCTGGCGCATTTTGTCGAACCTTGGTTGGCGGAGTCAGAGTCCGCAGTCCTACCCAATCTGCCTATGCCTATCACCGCTGCCGTAACAGCAGGTGCAGATTGATCTTTAGTGACACTCCAGAGAGTGCTGTTCCACTAACGCTTGGAGTACTGCGTCGCCTTGCGAGCCTTCCTCAGGCCCACCTTCTTCCGCTCCACTGCACGCGCGTCACGAGTAACAAATCCGGCCTTGCGAAGCGGCGGGCGCATAGCCTCGTCGTACTGCAATAATGCACGAGTCAGGCCGTGGCGGATCGCGCCTGCCTGCCCGGTTGTTCCACCACCGCTCACGGTTACGGAAATGTCGAACTTCTCCGTCAGATCCAACAGTTCCAGTGGCTGGCGAACAATCATTCGCGCAGTCTGCCGGGCAAAAAACTTGTCCAGCGGCCGATCATTGACGGTGATCTCTCCAGCGCCGGGTTTCATGAATACTCGCGCAGTTGAGGTCTTGCGACGACCCGTTCCGTAAAAGTGTGCTTCACTCATTATCTATGCCTCAGACCTGACAACGTGCCGTGTCAGGCGTTTATATCCAGTGGTAATGGCTGCTGTGCCTCATGCTTATGGTCCGGACCAGCGAACACTCGGAGCTTCGAAAGCATTTTCCGGCCGAGAGGGTTGCGCGGCAACATGCCTTTTACTGCGTATTGCAGCACGCGCTCGGGCGCCTCTTCGAGCAGCTTCTCGAGGGGTATCGACTTGAGATTGCCGATGTAGCCCGTGTATCGATGGTACATCTTGTCTTTTAGCTTGTTGCCGGTCACGCGAATCTTTTCAGCGTTGACGACAACGATATAGTCGCCCGTGTCCACGTGCGGCGTATATTCGGGTTTGTGCTTGCCACGTAGTCGACGCGCGATCTCTGTAGACAAGCGCCCGAGGGTCTTGCCCGTGGCATCAACAAGGTACCAGTCGCGGCGAACCTCGGCTGGTTTGGCAGAAAACGTCTTCATGGTGTTTGTGTCCAGTTAGGACCTAATCTCGTCCCGGGCGAAAGGCGCGAAATTCTACTTGACGCACCGCCGCAATGCAAACAAAAGACGCTATCCTCAGCATCCTGACTACGCCAAAAGCCCGTCAATTTTCTTCTCGAATATCAATTAGTTAACCTTATCACCCAGTCGGCTATAATGCCGGCGATGGAACAACGACAGCTAACGCCCGTTGACCGCCTGCTTGTCGGCATCGACAGCTTTCTGAAGACGGTCACCACCGCCCCTGCCCACGGCACTCGCGCAAGCCCGGCCAGGGACGTGGACGACAAACCAATGTCGGCGAGCGAAAAATCTCATGCCGCCGGACTGATGCGCGTCAACCACGCAGGCGAGATCGCCGCCCAGGGACTGTATCAGGGCCATGCGGCGGTTGCTCGAGACCCCGAAATCGAAGACCAGATGCAACGCGCTGCCGACGAGGAGCTCGATCACCTGGCCTGGTGCGAGGAACGGCTGAACGAACTCGGCTCGCGCCCCAGCCGTCTGAGTCCCATCTGGTACGGCGGCGCATTCGTAATCGGCGCGGCCAGCGGTATTTTGGGTGACCGCTGGAGCCTGGGATTTATCGAGGAAACGGAGCGCCAGGTCGTACAACACCTGACCGGGCATCTGGATCGTCTGCCGGCGGATGATGCGAAAAGCCGCGCCATCGTTCATCAAATGCGCGATGAGGAAGCTTTGCACGGCGAAAATGCCAAAGATGCCGGGGCGGCGGAACTGCCGACCCGGGTTCGGCGCATGATGCGCCTTAGCGCGAAGATTATGACGGGGACTGCATACTGGTTATGATGTTGCTGGTTTCGGGGGTAGCGATTAAATATAATCCCGGCAGTTTCATTAGTCCCTGTAAAACACGCACTTAGCTTGGTTGAGGATCATTAAATGCAAACGACAGCGAAGACCTTGAGCGACGTACCTGCCATTAACCGGTTTTTGAGTTATTGCCGGGTGCGAACGGTTCCTTCTAAGACAGTAATGATTCACGCCGGCGATCTACCGGATGTCCTCTACTACATCGTTGACGGTTCCGTCGAAGTCATGATCGAGGACGAAGACGGCAACGAAATGGTCCTCGCCTACCTCAACAAGGGACAGTTTTTCGGCGAGATGGGCCTGTTCTATGAGCAACCTACGCGCAGCGCCTGGGTAAGAACACGCAGCGAATGCGAAATCGCGGAAATGACCTATCCCCGCTTCCGCCAGATTGCCAGCGAAAGCCCCGGGCTTGTCTTCGAACTGGCAACTCAGCTCGCAACCCGACTCGATCGCACCAACCGCAAACTGGGTGATCTGGCATTCGTCGATGTCACCGGTCGGGTCGCTCACGCGATCATGGACCTGTGTAACGAGCCGGACGCGATGACCCACCCGGACGGCATGCAGATCAAGGTCAGTCGCCAGGAGCTGAGTCGCCTGGTTGGCTGCTCGCGCGAAATGGCCGGTCGGGTGCTGAAAGTGCTCGAGGAACAGGGCCTGGTGACGGCGAGTGGTAAGACGATTGTCGTGTTCGGAGCGCGCCCTAACCGCAAGTTCTGACGCTCAGATCGCTTTTTCTATCTCGGACCGCATGGCGCCGATCGTGGCAGCATAGTTGTCTGTGCCGAATATTGCTGAGCCGGCGACGAAGGTATCGGCTCCTGCAGCGGCAATCTCACCGATGTTGTCGACTTTGACGCCGCCGTCTATCTCGAGGCGAATGTCGCGTCCACTTTCATCGATCATCTGTCTTGCCTGGCGCAGCTTGTCGAGCGCCGACAGGATGAATTTCTGGCCGCCAAAGCCGGGATTGACCGACATGACGACGACCATATCGAGGTCTTCGATCACGTGTTCCAGCCAGGTCAGGGGCGTTGCAGGGTTGAATACCAGACCGGCCTTGCAGCCCTGATCGCGAATCAGACCAAGTGTTCGGTGCACGTGATGACTGGCCTCCGGGTGAAACGTGATATAGGAAGCCCCCGCCTTGGCAAAATCCGGTATCAGCCGGTCGACCGGCTCGACCATCAGATGCACATCGATCGGCGCCATTACGCCGTGATCGCGTATAGCCTCGCAGATCAGTGGACCAATGGTCAGATTAGGCACGAAGTGATTGTCCATGACATCGAAATGCACGATGTCGGCGCCGGCTTCCAGCACGGCATTCACTTCGTCACCGAGACGAGCAAAATCCGCGGAAAGAATTGACGGCGCGATTAGATGATCCACTTACGATTCCTTGTTTTTCAAGGGACGCATATTACATGCATTTTACTGAAGCAATTGCCCCGGACGCCAAATCCCTCAGGCACTGTGTGCCTGCAGGTCGTTTTCCAGCGCCGCCGCGTCGCTTGCGGATATGCCGAGAGTGTCTCGCAGCGTGTTGAGTAAGGAGCGCTCCTTCTCGGAGTTGCCACCCTCCAGGAGGGCATCGGCGAGCGCCGACTCGTAGACTTGCATCTTGCGGTAGGCGGCGTACTCCGGCGTGTTCTCGGTGTTCGGCATCGCCACACTGGCGACGCGCTCGGAGAACCGCTGCAGGGGAGCCAGGAAGAACACAACGAGCGCGGCCGCCAGCAGGCCGGCAAAGTTACCAAGTTCGGCTGACAGGAGCCGTTCCGCCCCTTCGGAAAGTAAGAACATGATCGCCACAAAGGCTGCTGCGAGCGTCGATTGTTTAATCGTCCAGCGGATTCGCAGGTCGATGTCGAAAAGATGTGCCCGCAGGATGCCGTAGGCAATGAGCGGAACGGCAACGAGCGTGCCGAAAGCATATATGAGGTAGATATAGTTGTAGAAAGAACTCGATGCTTCCGCGTCGACAACCTCATATTCCCCCAAACGTATCGCGTAGATAGCAAATCCGTAAACGACGCCCCAGCAGATATCCCGGAAACCGAATGCGAAGGTAAAAGCACGGGCACGGTCGCGCGTCATGCCGGTCGCCGTGTACCAGGCATGAATCGAAGCGACCAGGGCGTACACAAAGACCAGTGTGAGCATTACGTAGAGTAGCGTGGCACCAATTGTCAGCGGCGTCCAAAAAACCATGATGAACAGCGCGAACGCGGCGCCAGCGATCGCAAGCTGAATTCGTTTATTCGCGAACGGGCGGGTCAGTTTGCTTTGCAGAGCCGCGGCGAGAAAAGGTGGGTAAAGTGCGAGCATCGCGCAGTCGCCGAAGGTGTGGACGAATTCCTCTGCCTTTAACCAACCTGGATACCAGCTACTCTCCTGGAGTGCCGGGGTAAAAAACAGGTCGATGAAACCGGTCGATATGAGGGTCACGCCCTCGATGACCAGCAGCAGTGCAAGCATCCGCGCGACGCTGCCAGTCATACCGACGCGGTAGAGCACCACCGCCAGGGCCAGGCACATCAAGAGAGCGATGACAGCCAGGATTCCGTATGGGTCGTATTGGAACATTGCCAGTTGTTATCTCTTATTGTTCGGCACTGATGGTTTTATATGCCTCTCGAGAGCCGAATACCAGAAATAGGGTCAGCGGATGCTTCTACGGGTTCTCAGCAATTCATACGCAGTACGGATCTCTCTTGTTTTTCGCTCAGCTTCCGCGACGGCAGCCGCATCCGGGTTTTTGGAAGCCAGCTTGTCCGGGTGATTCTTGTTCATGAGTCGCCGGTACGCCTGCTTGATCTCGGCGTTGCTTGATGACTGGTTGATCCCGAGTGCCGTGTAGGCACCCTGAACGCGCTCGGCGTCCAGGCTCCCTTGCGGTGAGCGCCGGAATCCGCGCTGAGCGCGAATCATGGCTTCGAGTTGGGCGAGTTCGACGCGACCGATGTCGAGTTCGGTGCACACCGTCCAGTAAAGTGCTCGCTCGCCCTGATGCAAGCGGTCTTTGGAAAGCGATACCTCCATGAGCAAGCGCACGAACAGTCCGCGGGTCTCGACATGTCGGGCGCTGTCCTGCCTGAGTTGGCGGAGTGTCGAGATCAGGGAAAAGTTGTGCTGCTTGCCACCTTCGAACCATTCGATAGCTTGTCTGATCTCGGAAGGGCCGAGCCCGAGACGATGCATCAGCGCACGGGCCGCCCGTATCTCGTCTTCCGTGACGCGCCCATCGGCTTTGGCGAGAAGCCCCATTGTCTGGAACAGGGCTTTCACGAAGCTCGGCGGCAAACGGTCGAGTCGCGCGTCGAAATCGCCCTGGCCAAAGAAGCTAAGTTTCTCCGCAAATCCCCGGTCGAACTGATGCCCGAGAATAAAGCCGAGAAGGACCAGCCAGTAATTACGGGTCGCCAGGCCTGCCAATGTGCCGATGATTTTCCCGAGGTAGGGCATTTGCCAATGCTAACTGCAACAGCCATTATCCGCAGCAATAAAACCCATGACGTCTTCAGCTACTTTGTTTGAATCATCTGTCCCCGACCTGGCCCTGATTGGCCGCGGCAAGGTGCGCGACATATACAGCGTTGACGATGCTCACTTGTTAATCGTCACGACGGACCGCCTGTCTGCCTATGATGTGATCCTGCCGGATCCCGTGCCCTTCAAGGGCGAAGTGCTCACACAAATCTCCAACTTCTGGTTCGACATGATGTCGGACCTGATTCCCAGCCATCTGACTGATCTCACACTCGATTCGCTTATCGACGACGGCGAATTGCGGGCCATTCTGGAGAAACGCGCCATCATTGTGCGACGGCTCGAGCCGTTGCCGATCGAAGCGGTAGTTCGTGGTTATCTGATTGGCTCGGGATGGCGCGACTACGAGCGCAGCGGTCAAATATGCGGCATCGAATTACCGCCGGGTCTCGAGCAGGCCGAGCAATTGCCCGAGGTGATGTTCACGCCGGCAACCAAGGCCGACGCGGGTGATCATGATGAGAACATTTGTTTCGCTGATGTGGAGGATTTGATTGGCAGCGATCTTGCCGAACGTGTGCGCGATGTGTCGATCGCGATTTATGAGCGCGCGGCAAAGTATGCACTCGAGCACGGAATCATCATCGCGGATACGAAATTCGAATTCGGCCTCGATGAGAACGGCCTGCTGCATATTATCGACGAGGCGCTGACGCCGGACTCGTCCCGGTTTTGGCCACAGAGTGACTACCGTACAGGCATCAGCCCGCCAAGCTTCGACAAACAATTTGTTCGCGACTATCTCGACACGCTTGACTGGGACAAGACTGCGCCGGGACCGTCATTGCCAGCGGAAATCGTACAGCAAACCAGTGAGAAGTATCGGGAAGCCTATTCCCTGTTGACCGGTACACGGATGTACAATTGATGACTGATTGCGTAAAGAAACACTGACCCGTCTGCCATGATCGTCAAGCTTAAAGATTTGCTCGAGAACCTCGTGTGGGGCGACCTCCTGGAGAAACGCGGCCCACTCGGGCGATTTGCCGCCACGGTCTTTCGCTACGTTTATGGTCTCAGCCGCGACATCGTCTTCGGCCAGCTCACCTTACGCTCGATGAGCCTCGTCTATACGACACTGCTCTCTGTGGTTCCCCTGATTGCGTTTAGCTTTTCAATTCTCAAGGGGCTTGGCAAGCACAAGGAACTCGAGCCCCTGCTGTACGATCTTCTCGCACCCCTCGGTGATCAAGGCGTGGAGATTACCGATCAGGTTATTGCGCTCGTCGACAACGTCAAGGGCGGCGTGCTCGGCGGCATTAGTCTCGCCTTTTTTATCTACACCGCGATATCGATGGTGCAAAAGGTCGAGGAGAGCTTCAACTACGTCTGGTATGTATCGAAACCGCGAAGCTTCGCTCGCCGATTTTCAGAGTACTTTTTTGTGCTACTGATTGGGCCAATAATCATGGTCACGGCACTAGGCGTGCTCGCATCGATTCAGAGCAATGCTGTCGTTCAGATAATACTCACCAATGAATCCCTGGGCCCGGTGTTCGTGTTGATCAGCAAAATTACGCCCTACCTGCTCATTACCGGCGTGTTCACATTCCTTTATATGTACATGCCGAACGCCAAGGTGAAATTCAAGGCCGCCCTGGTGGGCGGGCTTTTCGGAGGATTTCTCTGGGCGAGCGCCGGCGTATTTTTCGCGACATTCATCCTCTATGCAAGTCGTACACAACTCATCTATTCCGGATTTGCGGTGGCAATAACGACGCTGATCTGGTTGTACCTGAGCTGGTTGATTCTGCTGATCGGCTCACAACTCGCATTCTATTATCAGCAACCGGCGTTCCTGCGTATCGGACGACGTGAGCCCCGGCTATCCAATGCGATGCGTGAGCGCCTCGCCCTGAACGTAATGTATCTGGTCGGCCAGGCATTTCGTGATCCGGACCGAAGTACGAACCTGGAGGAGATATGCCGCAAACTCAAGATGCCATCGATCTCCCTGGCGCCGGTTGTCATTGCGCTGGAAGGTGCCGGCTTGTTGACGACGACGGAAAAGGAAGAATTCTTGCCGGGGCAGGAGATGTCGCGGATGCGCTTGAACGACATTCTCGCGGTGGTTCGCGTACATGGAGAAACCGGCTCCTACCGGGATCCTGCCTGGACTGCTGCAGTAGACACGCTCGGGGCGGAAATGGATGGCGCGATTGCGGGTGTCACCGGTGAGCGAACCCTGTCTGATCTGTTGGATGGAAGCGCGAAATCAGGCGCCGGCGATAGTCATCTCGTCGACGAGGAGTGAGCCGCAACGAATGCCGCCGCGAACGTCCTGATCGTTTCCGATCGCAACGATTCTTGGATACAAGTCTCGCAGATTGCCGGCAATGGTAACCTCGTGCACCGGGTAGGCAATTTCACCTTTCTCAATCCAGTAACCGACCGCGCCCCTCGAATAATCTCCCGTAACGGCATTGACGCCATGCCCGATCAGTTCCTGCACCAATAATCCGGATTGCATCGACTTGATGATGGACTCCATGTCACCCGCATTCCCTGGCACGATGAGATTGTGCGCACCACCTGCATTGGCGGTCGTTTGGAGTCCAAGGCGACGCGCCGAGTAGGAACTGAGCACGTATCCCTGTAATACGCCGTCGACGACGATATCACGATCGGAAGTCGCAACACCTTCCGCATCATACGGCCGGCTGGCCATGGCTCCGGCGATATGTGGTCGTTCCTCAAGCTGAAAAAAGTCCGGGAATATTTTTTCGCCGGCAGCCTCGAGCAGGAAAGATGAGCGGCGATACTGAGCACCACCGGCAATAGCGCCGATCAAATGACCGATAAAACCGCGCGCGATCTCGGGCGCATAGAGCACCGGTGCCTTCGTCGTCTTGATCTTGCGAGACCCCAGTCTTCCGACAGTTCGCCTGGCGGCTGTCTCACCAATTTGCTCCGGCGTCTCGAGTTCGCCTGGTTCGCGGGCGGCACTGTAATGATAGTCGCGCTCCATCTCTCCGTTGGACTCGCCGATAACACTGCAGCTGATGCTGTGGCTCGTGCGTGGGAAGCTGCCAATAAATCCATGGCTGTTGCCGTAAGCCCGAACACCGCTACTGGTGGCAACTGTCGCGCCCTCTGAATTGGATATACGCTTATCGTAATTGCGAGCGGTGTCTTCGCAGCTGATTGCTATCTTGATAGCGGCATCCGCATCGATCTGCCACGGATGGGATAGCTCGAGATTCGGAAAGTCCTTCGCCATCAGCTCCGCATCCGCGAGGCCGGCGTACTCGTCGACCGCGGTGTATTTCGCAAAAGCACTGGCCTTGGTAACTGTTTCACGCAGCGCGTCGACGCTGAAATCGGAACTGCTCGCACTACCCATTCTGGAGCCGTGATAGACCGTCACGCCGATGGCGCGGTCATTGGTGTATTCGAGGTTTTCTACGTCGCCGAGCCTCGCCGTAGCACTCAGACCGTAGTCGTGACTCGCACCCGCTTCTGCCTGGCCGGCACCCTGCTTCGCGGCTTCTTCGAGCACAAGCTGAATGAGGTTTTCGAGATCCGACTGATCCAATGATGCTCGGCTGGCGGGCACGCTCATGGTGTACTTTTTCCCCGTGTTTTTTTGTTAGGCTGGCTTGATGTGTAAAAAGAGCGAAGGTAGCTTAGCCGGTGCCGCAGGATAAGCCCAGCAAAACGGCGAAAAAACGAGAGGTGCTCGCACTGCAAGCGCTGGGCGAGCAATTGATCGAGTTGACGGCGGAACAGCTCCGGGAAATGGAGCTTCCGGAAAACCTGTTCGACGCCATTACCGCCGCTTCCAGCATCAAATCGCGAGGCGCGAGGCGTCGGCAGTGCCAGCTCGTCGGCAAACTGATGCGCAGTGTCGATCCGGAACCCATACGTCGTGCGATCGAAGATCTGCAATGCCAAGAAAGAGCGGACAAGAAAATATTCAAACGTGCGGAACACTGGCGTGAGCGTATCGTCGAAGGCAGACACGACGGCTTGAACGAGTTTTTTAAAGTAACGGGCAGCAGCAACGCAGATCTGTCGTCGATGCTCGACGAGTATCTCGCTGTCCCCAAGGAATCTGGCAGACGGGCACTGCGGAGAAGAATATTCCGGCAGGTGCATGAAGAATTGACGAAGGCTACAATCGGTCGATGAGTGCGAAAGTAGGAATAATCATGGGCTCCCGGTCTGACTGGGAAACTATGCAACACAGCAGTGAAACGCTGGACGCGCTCGGCATTTCGCATGAGACGCAGATCGTCTCGGCACACCGTACGCCGGACTGGCTGTTCGAATACGCGGCGTCGGCCGCCGAGCGGGGTCTTCAGGTAATCATTGCGGGCGCCGGCGGCGCCGCGCATCTTGCCGGAATGACCGCGTCAAAAACGCTGCTCCCTGTGCTTGGTGTGCCGATTCAGTCCAAGGCGCTGCAGGGCATGGATTCCTTGTTGTCGATTGCCCAAATGCCCGCCGGCGTGCCGGTCGGCAGCATGGCCATCGGCAAGCCCGGCGCGATCAACGCGGCATTACTCGCCGCCGCAATTCTCGGATCGACTGACGAGACCGTTGCGACTGCACTGGAGGAGTACCGTCAATCGCAGACCAACGCGGTCCTGGCACAAAGCGACCCGCGCTCCACAAGCTGACCCGCAAAAATGAAAGTTGGAATAATCGGCGCCGGACAGCTCGGCCAGATGCTCGGCCTCGCTGGAAAGTCTCTCGAGCTGGAGTTCACTTTTCTTGATCCCGCGCCCGAGCCACCGGCCAAGATCGCGGGGCCTGTTTTGTGTTTGCCGTTCGATAGCGATGAAGGTCTCAGGCAACTCGCCTCCTACGCCGACGTCCTGACCTACGAGTTTGAAAACGTTCCGGTCGAAGCGATCGAGAAGATTGCGGATAGCATAAAAGTATATCCGCCACTGCAAGCACTGCATCACGCGCAGGACCGCTTGCGTGAGAAAAAACTGTTCGAAAGTCTGGACATCCCGATACCGGCCTATGCGGCCATCGATACTGAGCAGGATCTTCGCAATGCGGCTGATTCGATCGGTTTGCCGCTGGTACTCAAAACGCGCCGGCTTGGTTATGACGGTAAAGGGCAGACGGTCATTCGTGATGAGTCCGATATTTCTACTGCGTGTGAAAATTTGCAGACCAGTTCGCTCATCGCCGAACAGTGGATCGATTTCGACCGCGAGGTTTCCGCGATCGGCGCTCGCAACGTCGACGGTGATATTTGCGTCTATCCAATAACGGAAAACCGTCACAGCGATGGCATCTTGCGGATGTCGCGGGCACCGGATGCCGACGCGGCCATTGCCACCCTGGCGCGGGATTACCTGAGAAAAATGTTAAACCGATTGGATTATGTCGGCGTGCTTGCGCTGGAGCTTTTCGTCCAGGGTGAGCGGCTCTTGGCGAACGAGTTTGCGCCGAGAGTTCACAACTCGGGTCACTGGACGATCGAGGGGGCCGAAACAAGCCAGTTCGAAAACCATCTTCGGGCCATCCTCAATATGCCGCTTGGCGAGACCGCAGCTGTTGCGCATACTGGCATGATCAACCTGATCGGCACCATGCCGGCATCCTCGTTCGACGCCGGGGATTGTCACCTGCACGATTATGGCAAGGAGCCGAGGCCCGGCCGCAAGCTCGGCCATGTCACTGTGCTGGCTGAAAGTGCCTCAGAGCGGGACAGAAAATTGGAAAAAATCCGTGAAAAATTGACCGCTTAGCGTGTATTCTTAATAATCTGGTACTAGGCGGCATAATAAAAACCATAAATGTCCTACGTAGAGCACTTCAATCTGAAAGAACAGCCTTTCCGGCTCACGCCGGATCCCGAATTCGTCTACTGGAGCAAGCAACACGCCCGCGCCAAGGCCTACATGGAGTCAACGATCTGGCTGGCCGATGGATTCGTGATCGTAACCGGCGAGATCGGATCGGGCAAGACCACACTCTTGCAATCGTTTCTCAGCGAGATCGAGGACAATATCGTCTATGCGGTCATTTCGCAGACACAACTGACTCCGACCCAGTTCCTGCAAGCGGTACTCGCAGAATTCGGTTTTAAGCCATTCAACAAACGAAAAGTCGAATTGCTCGACATGCTTAACATGTTTCTCATCGAGCAGTATTCAAATGGCAAGAAAGTAATATTGATCGTCGATGAGGCACAGAACCTGAGCAAGAAAGTACTTGAAGAAATACGTTTACTGTCCGGCATCGAGACGCACAAGGAAAAGGTGCTCCGAATCATCCTGGCCGGGCAACCCGAACTCAAGGCAACCCTGGATTCTCCGAGTCTCAAACAACTCGTGCAGCGCGTCCGGCTGCGATTTCATCTCGGTCCGCTGGACCGTCGCGAGATGCGCGAATATATCGAACACCGACTAAGAGTCGGCGGAGGAGGAGACAAGGCCCTCATTGCCGAGGACGCTTTTCCGACCATTCACAAATACACAGGTGGCATACCGCGTCTCATCAATACGCTGTGTGACACCGCACTCCTGTGCGCGTTCGCCGAGGATAAGAAATCGGTCGAACTCGACGACTTTATGTCGGCGATCGAAGAACTCAACTGGAAAGAAGTCGAGTACCCAACTGGAACTTTTCAGCAGGTGTCACAGGTGGTTTCTGCCGGGCAACCTGACTTTCTCGCTCGAATTGAGGTTCGACACGACGGCGAAATGGTATCCGAGCATTTCTTCGAGGCAGGCAGGGTCATCGTCGGCCGATCACCGGACAACGAGATCTATGTTAAGAGTAAGTTCGTCAGCAGGCATCATGCGCAACTTACAATCGATGACTTCGGTTGCACGGTCGAGGATCTGAATAGCACCAACGGCGTTTTCCTCGGCGACACACGAATCAAGAAACATTTGCTGAGGCATGGCGACACGGTCACGCTGGGACTACACGAACTTGTTTACGCCGACCTCAGAAACAAAGATCGCAAAGAGGAGTCGCGGCCGAAGAAGCAAAAAGGATAACGTGAATTCAGATGTCGTGACTGTGGCTCGTTCGCCGGTCATGATCACGGTGATCACGACGCTTCAGCCAGATAACCAGCCCGGCAACCAGACAGGCCAAACCAACGACAAAACAAATCGTCGGCCAGTACCAATGATTGAGATACATCGATGCAGCGAGGGAGATCCCGCCAACGCTAAGATAGAAGTAAGGCAGGCTCTCGTAGATAGGTTTGGACACCCACATATCGTGTCCCTTCTTATTATTGCAGACCGATAATTTTGCGTTGCCGTCGCCCATTAGTCCAGCAATTCCCCATGCCGGACCGGACAATTTTAAGTCTTTGTTCTAAAAGAGGTTTTTTCAGGAGCGGCGAAAGGTAATCAAGCGTATCAATTTGGCAATGATGGACTCCGAAAGCCCGTCTACAGCCAAATCCGGCTCAAGTTCCTTACCGTCATTGCGAAAACCCTGCACAAATTCCTGGGACGCCGCGTCCAAATCCTGCTCCGTGATTGTATTTTCCAGACCCATGCCTGCACCTCCTTGTGGGCCGCATACATTACTAAGGACATAATGCGCATGCAGTGAAGCGAATCACGGATTCTGTAATATTACATAAGCTGTGCGGCTCCGCCGATGCTATGCGGTTCCGCCGACGGTGAGCTGATCGATCTTGAGCGTCGGTTGGCCGACACCGACCGGTACCGATTGTCCTTCCTTACCGCAGGTACCAACGCCGCTATCAAACTTGAGGTCGGAACCCACCATTGAAATCTGACCGAGCACATCGGGACCGTCGCCGATCAGCATTGCACCTTTAACCGGGGCGCCGAGTTTTCCGTTCTCAATGAGATAAGCCTCATTCGCAGAAAAAACGAATTTGCCTGACGTAATGTCGACCTGGCCACCACCGAAGTTCGGCGCATATAAACCCTTATCCACCGATGCAATGATTTCATTCGGATCGTGCTCGCCCGCAAGCATGTAGGTATTGGTCATGCGTGGCATCGGAATATGTGCGAAAGACTCTCTGCGTCCGTTACCTGTCGGTTCGACACCCATCAGTCGTGCGTTCAGTTTGTCCTGCATGTAGCCGCGAAGAATGCCGTTTTCGACCAGAACGTTGTACTGCCCCGGCGTGCCTTCGTCATCGATCGCCAGAGATCCGCGGCGATTGACGATCGTGCCATCATCAACGATCGTGCAAAGCTCTGATGCAACCCGTTCGCCTACGCGCCCGCTGAACGCGGAAGTGCCCTTGCGATTGAAGTCACCCTCCAGCCCGTGACCCACGGCCTCATGAAGAAGAATGCCCGGCCAGCCGGGGCCAAGTACGACCGGCATCATGCCGGCCGGCGCCGGAACTGCCTCCAGTTGCACGATTGCCTGCCGTACGGCCTCCCTGGCGTACTCCATCGGCAAATCGCCGTCCAGAAAATAGTTGAGATCGGCTCTCGCGCCGCCGCCCGAATAGCCCTGCTCCCTGCGGCCGTTGTCCTCGATGATGACACTCACGTTCAAACGAACCAGCGGCCGAACGTCGGCTGCCAGCTTGCCGTCGGAAGTCGCGATCAAAATCAGGTCCTGACTGCTGCTCAGACTGATAATGACCTGCTCGATGCGCTTGTCGAGTTGCCGGGTTTTCTTGTCAAGGTCGCCGATCAATGCCGTCTTTTGCTCATCCTCGATGCTCACTATCGGATCCTGCGAGGAATACAGATCCTGGCGGTCGCTGCGCGACCATGCCTGAACAGCATTGGATTGACCCTGACGCGAAATTGCTCGCGCCGCATTTGCGGCTTGCTCCAGGGCCGGCAGCATTAGCTCATCGGAATAGGCAAAGCCGGTCTTCTCGCCGCTGACCGCACGAACGCCGACGCCCTGATCGAGATTGAAGCTGCCTGCCTTGATGATTCCATCCTCGACCGTCCAGCTTTCCTGGCGGCTGATCTGGAAATACAGATCGGCGGTATCGATGTTTCGCGTCATGATCGAGCCCAGCGCACTACTTAAATGGCGCTCTTCGAGCCCTGCAGGCTCGAGTACGCGAGTCATCACTTCATCTATCGCGTTGTCACTCGTCTTACTGTGCTTCATTCGGCCTTGGTCCTTTATTTGAAGACTCGATGCTCGAGGGTAGGAAAATCTCGCCGCAGTTTGTGCGGCAACTCCATGTCCAGATCGGCTGTAATGATGCAGTCACCCTCTGCCGACTCCGCAAGTATGCGGCCCCACGGATCGATAATCAGCGAGTGGCCATAAGTCATTCTGCCGTCACTGTGCTGACCATATTGGGCAGGCGCAATCACGTAGGCCAGGTTTTCAATGGCGCGTGCCCTGAGCAATGTATGCCAGTGCGCCTTGCCCGTCACCAGTGTAAACGCGGCCGGAATCGACAGCGCGACGGCGCCCATCTCCGTAAGTTTTCGATACAGTTCCGGAAAGCGCAGATCGTAACAGATTGACAGCCCCAGGCACCCGACGGGTGATTCCTGAACGACGAGATCGGCCCCGGAAGTCAGACTGGACGACTCCCGATACGATTCGTCTCGATCGGGCAGATCCACATCGAATAAATGAATCTTGCGGTAGCAGCTCTTCGTATTGCCGTCGGCATCCACGACCAGGCAGGCGCCGTAACAGTGATCGTCCTGAGTGGATTTGAGGGGAATGCTGCCGGAAATGATCCACAAGCGATGCTCTCGCGCAGTCGCTTTCAGGAAGTCCTGAATCGGCCCGGACCCCAACTCTTCAGCGTGTTGCAGCTTGTCTCTGCCGCGAGCTCCTATGAAAGGAAAATTTTCGGGCAGGGCAGCCAGCACGCATCCGTCTGCCGCTGCCTCCGCGAGCAATCGTCCGGCCACCTGCAGATTTTGCGCCACGTCGGCACTGCTGTTCATCTGCACAGCCGCAACTCTTGCTGTATCGGACATTAATTCGCTACTCGCTTACCGGCGGGCAACCGGTGGCGGCATAGGTCGCAGCAAACCCCTCTGCGTCTGTAGTTTCAATTGTCGGTTCATCCCAGGAGCCCTCGATGTTGTAATAAACCTGTCCGACTCCCTGCAAGGGCTTTTTAAATATCTGCGTGAAAATCAGCAATGCCGCCGCGACCTGTGGACCGGCGGCAAGCGCACCGACGATCGGCAAGGTGTCACCGACACTCGCATTGACGATCGCCGACTGATGGTAGTCGCGCGTTGCCAGGCCTGCGCGACCAATGATTCCGATGTCCGCCGCTGGGCCCTTTAGCTTGAGATCACAGGTAGCCGTTTGCCCGGCCGTTATACGAAAGCTCCCCGTTATTTCATCGAAGCTGAATCCCTTGGCGAATACGTCGCGGAAATCCAGCGACAACCGTCTCGGCAGAGCGACGACACTCATGAGGCCGAAGACTCGTCCGGCTCCCGGTTTTACATCGTCCAGTTGCCCGTCGCCGAAGCGAACCGCGATTTCGCCGTCCAGAAGCGCAAGAATGTCTTCTCGCGGACCGCCGGGCCAGCTGACATCGAACTCGACCTCCATGTCCTTGCCGATGAGGCCGGGTTGATAATTCAGGCGGTCTGTCGTCTTCTCAACGTCAGTGCTGACGAGCCTCGCGGTCAGGTAGCTGCGCTGACCATCGTCATCGGTCGGCCCCACCACCCATCGTCCGCCACCGGTTATCTCGAAACTTTCATCTCGCGCCGTGATGCTCACAGCTTCCAGTCCCCGCACGGTACGTGCGAACTCCGCCTCGAGACTGCCGAGGTGACGCTGTCCCAAGGCAAACTCCTGCACTTTTATGGAGATGGGCGGCAAGCTGCGTGGATCCGTCTGCTCGCGTTCATCGAATTCATCGTCCTCACTGCCCGGCAATATCAGCTTTTGCATGTCCACCACCAGTGGCTTGTCGCCGGCAAAATCGTAGGGCACCACCAGGGAGCCCACCATCTGCTCTCCATCGAGCTCGATGAACCACTCCTCGGCACCTCGTTCCAGTTTCACGCGGTGCCGTGACAAGTGCTGACCGATGACGTAAATATCATCGACATACAGATCGATCGAGCGAATGCGGTCGCCGCCGCCAGTATTCCTGGACTCCTGCGGTGCAATCTCGAGCCAGTCTCTCAACCTGATTTCCGGTGTCTCACCGATGATGTGCAGCCCTCGTGTATCCGGTTCGATCAGGTCTGCACCGCCAAGCGCGAGCACGCCCCGGTCAAAGTCCCACTGCTCATCCTCCTTGTGGAAGCTCAATGCCCATTTGAAATCATCGGCGGAGTTGCCGAATGTATCGATTCGGTCGGGTGCAGGAAATTCGATGTTCACGACCGTCGCTTGCGTATCGCCAGCTGTTTTGCCCATGGGTGCGGGCAAATCGAGCCCAATGCCGCTGAGATTGGTCTCCACGGCAATATGCAGAGGCTCCGGGTCCTCTATCTTGCCGCGCGGAAACAGTATCTTCGCGTTATAGCGGCTCGCGCCGCCCAGCAGGCCCTTGAGCGGCAAGCCGAGCTCCCCGATCAGCGCGTCGGCAGTCACCGTGCCCGTAATGGATGCAATCGCCGCGTGCTTCGGCATGTCTTCTCCGGCGTGCGTCAGATCGATACTGACCGGTTCGCCGAGAAACCGCGCAGACAGCCCTTCGGATCCTATGGTGTCGCGGGTAACAGTAACCAGGCCGTTCAGTTCAGTAATTGGCGGCGCAAAGCCGCCGATTTCCAAGCGGCCATCGTTACTACGGATACTCGTCGAAAAGGTATAGGCCAGTTTGTCCTTGATTGGATAACGCAACTGCAGATCGAAGGATGCGTCCCCTTCAACTTTGAATCGATCCAGTTGCCCGCCGAAAATTTTGTTAATGGGACTGTTGGCGCAAAACTGGCGAATGGTTTCAAGCGTACCGGTGGCGAAAGCCTTGACCTCCAGTACCGGCACCCTCATGTCGGCAATCTCGACAGTTCCGTCGACCGATTGATTGCCCAGGGTATTCACCGTGTTGTGGTCGGAATAAAAGCGCATGTTTTCGATGATGATGTCTGCGCTGATGTGTTCGAGCGCCGGCCAACTCGGGTGATACTTGAGCGTCGCATCTTCGGCATGTGCCTCAATAAGAAAGATTCCCTCGCCATCGTCGAATGGAAACTTGTCGAGTGGTCCGGTCAATCGGGTGGTGCCGCGGGGGATGCGGCCCGCGATCAGCGATTCGTCAAACCACTGATACAAGTTGCCCTTCATGACCTTGCCGGGAATATAGCGTGGCGCCGCCGAGATGTCGTTGATACTCCAGTTGCTGGACAGATCAATCAGCGGCGAGCTACCGTCAGCCGGCAAGTTGATTTGCAGGCTCGACCTGGCGTCGATGTCCGCGTTTCGGAGGCGCACGCTGTCAGACAGGATAATTGTCGCGGCATCGTTTTGGCGCCATATGACCGTGCCGATTGCATCGTCGAAATAGATCGGCTCGTACAGGTATGCCGGCATATCGATTCGCAAATCCTGCGAGTCGATCTCGACGAGGCCGCCTGAGCGATCTGCACGAACCTGGCCGCTAAATCCGCTGACACCGGGGAATTTGCCTCGCGCCCTGATGCCGACTTTCTCGAGTTCAGCGGACACATCGAATCGAACAGCATCCGAGCCCAGGTCCGCGAGCCGCAATTCGAGTCCGTGTATCACGCCGGATGGCGCGTACGCGGCCAACATCGATCTTTGTGCCTCGGGCAGCCAGGGACTCAACAGTCGTAGATTGTCCAGATTGATTAACGAAGCATTCGCATCGATCGCAACGATCTTGCCAGAGTCGTCGTTTACGACGTCCGCGCGAATAAAGGAAGCTGGCCACTCGCCGGCGACCGTCTGCAGTCTGAAATTATCGGCAGCCAGCAACCAGCCGCTGGAGTCTCTTGTGAATTCGAAGCGGCCCTGTATGTCGATAGGCATATCGACATCTGCATCGTCAACGGTTAACTCCGAAACAACGACGTTCGCGGTAGCGCTGCGGACGCCGATTGCCGAAATCTCAAGCCACAGACTCAGATCGACCTGACCCGACCGCACGTCGGGAAATTCCGGCGGCTGAAAACGCGTCCAGCCGGCGAGCTCCAACTCGCTGCCCTCGACAAACACTTGCCACACGCCACTGTCCGTCGATTCATCCAGTCGCTGGTTTGCCGAGGCCTCGATGCGCTCACCAAGATCGTCCGGCAGATCAAGGGTGACGTCGATGTCCAACTGCACATCGTTGCGCCTGACTTGCAGGCGGTCGACAAACAACTCGATTGCATGATCGCTGACGCTCGGCCAAAAGCTGAGCTCGATATCTTGTCCGATGACAGTTACGGCGCCGCCGCCTTCCGGCAACTCCTGACGCGTGCCGATGAGACTATCCAGCGGCAAGCCCTGTATCGCCCAGGAACCGTCCTCACTCTGGCGCAGATCCAGGCTTGTGTCGCTTATCACTACCCGGTCGACCACCAACTCGCGATCGACCAGCAGGCGCATCAGGCCGACACCGACGGTCAGTTCATCGACGTCAAGCAGACTACCCGAACCATCCGGCCGCAGTATTTCGGCATTGTAGAAATTGATTTCCGGTCCACTCAGTCGCCAGCGTGCGTTCATGCCGGAGAACTCGACCTGCATGCCAATTGCGGTACTGGCCCAGCCTTTTATTTCTTCCTGATATTCCGGAAGCCTGGGCAACATCAGCCTGAATAGGCCGACCGCGATCGCCAGAAGAATGACGACCGCCGCCGCGAAATACGAAAGATACTTGGCCAGTCGTCTTAGCAATTTCATCATGGTCGTCTCGTCACTGCCTGCGTCATATCAGGACAACGTCGAATTGATCTTGCAAATACAGCGCCTCGGGCTGCAGGCGAATGGCCTTGCCTGTCTGCCCCTCCAGCTCAGCCAATGCGTTCGATTGTTCATCGAGCAGTAACTCGATGACGTCCTGATGTGCCAGGACCAGTATCTCGTCGAAGGTAAACTGGCGATGTTGCCTGATGACCTCGCGAAAGATTTCGAAACACACGGTTTCAGCCGTCATAACGAATCCGCGGCCGTCACAAGTCGGGCAATCTTCGCAAAGAATATGCTGCAGGCTCTCACGCGTGCGTTTGCGCGTCATCTCGACCAGCCCGAGCGGAGACAGTGGTGTGATCTGATGCCGGGCATGGTCACGAACCATCGATTGCTCCAATGCCTGCATGACCCGAAGCCTGTGGCCCTCCTCTTCCATATCGATGAAATCGATGATGATGATACCGCCCAAATTCCTCAGACGAAGCTGCCGGGCAATCGTAACCGCCGCCTCCAGATTTGTCCGATATATCGTCTCCTCGAGGTTCCGGTGACCGACATACCCGCCCGTGTTGACGTCGACCGTGGTCATCGCCTCCGTTTGATCGAAGATGACATAGCCTCCGGATTTCAGCGGTATGCTGCGGTCCAGCGCCTTTTTTATTTCGTCTTCGGTGCCGTGCAGATCGAATATCGGCCGGCGTCGCGTGTAATGTTCGATCATCGGCTCTATCTCGGGCAAAAACGTGCCCGCGAAGGACTTCATCGCATTAAAGTCCTCCTCTGAATCGACGCGGATTCGCTCGACATCGCTGGTCACAAGATCACGCAAAACTCTGGCCGGTAGCGGCAAATCTTCATGGACCAGTGTTTTTACCTCACCTTTCCTGCACTGTTC
Source organism: uncultured Woeseiaceae bacterium (assembly GCA_964386685.1). GTDB lineage: Bacteria > Pseudomonadota > Gammaproteobacteria > Steroidobacterales > Woeseiaceae > JACZWL01. Next base: position 20,048 of record CAYLSX010000008.1, read on the forward strand.
CTGAACGACCGTCCAAAGCTTGCTCAGGAACTGCATGTCGGCGCGCAATGCGTCATCACTGGCGCCCTCGGCAGCCGTGCGCACGATGACGCCACAGTCCAGGTCTGCCACAAGCCCCTCGAAGAATTGTTGTAGGCGTTGGCGTTCGTCTTCATCCTCAATGCGGGCCGAAATACCGACGTGTTCGCCCTTCGGTATAAGAACCAGAAAGCGGGATGGCAAGGTGATCAGTGTCGTCAGACGCGCGCCCTTGTTACCCAGGGGATCTTTGACGACCTGCACGAGGACTTCCCCGCCGTCGTGAACCAGCTCCCTGATATCGGGCAGCGGTACGCTGGCCTCGCCGTTTTCCCCGTTCCTGTGTCTGGCAATATCAGAGGCGTGCAGAAACGCCGTGCGCTCGAGTCCTATATCAACAAATGCCGCCTGCATGCCGGGCAGCACGCGAATAACGCGACCCTTATATATGTTGCTGGTCAGCCCGCGACGGGCCGGGCGTTCGATAAAGACCTCCTGAAGAACGCCGTTCTCAAGCAACGCCGCACGTACCTCGCTGGGCGTAACATTGACGAGGATCTCCTCTTTTGGTGACTCGTCAGGCATGCAGGTGCTCCGGATGTCGGGACAGGACCTCCAGTCCAGCATCGGCAAGGAGCGCTGCGGTCTCGAATACCGGCAGGCCGACGACTCCGGAATAACTTCCGGATAGTTCCTCTACGAATATCCCTGCAACGCCCTGCACTGCATAAGCTCCGGCTTTGTCGAGCGGCTCTCCACTCTGCCAGTAGCTTTGGGCCTCGTCCGGACTGATTTCCCGAAATCGTACTTCCGTCAGCGAAGTTGTGGTTCGAACCACGCCGGCATAATCGAGGGCAACCCCTGTCAATACTGTGTGGCTGCGGCCGGACAAGGAGGCAAGCATTTGCACAGCCTCGTCCTGTGAGCCGGGCTTGCCGAGTACCTGGTCGCCAATGACGACGGCCGTATCCGCGCCGATAATCGGCAGCGACTGGTCGAGGTTTTCGCGCGCGGCGGCGGCCTTGGCTATGGCCAGCCGAACCACCATGTCGGCGACCGGCTCGCCCTCGTATCGTGTTTCGTCGATATCGACGCCCGCGGCCGTAAACCTCAGCCCCATAGCCGTGAGAATTTCGTGTCGCCGGGGCGATGAGGATGCGAGATGAATATCCATTACTGTCTGTGATACGGATGCGAGGTCGACACGGTCCACGCCCGGTATAGTTGTTCGGCGAACAATACGCGCGCCAGTCCGTGCGGAAGGGTCAGACTGGAAAGGGACCAGCGAAAATCCGCTCTTGACGTGACGGCCTCCGAAACGCCGTCGGGCCCGCCGATGACAAACGTGAGGTCGCGTCCCGCGGATTGCCAGGAAGATAACCTGTCAGCCAGTCCGGTGCTGCTCACCTGGGTGCCGCGTTCGTCGAGCACGACCACCTGCTCGGCGGCTTTGACGGAATCGAGAATTTTGCGGCCTTCAGCCTCGACCGCGCTTGTCGCGTCCCTGCCCTTGGAGCGCTGCGACGCGGCAACCGTGCTCAGATGAAATTTCCACTGCCGCGGCAATCGTCGGGCATAGTCGTCGAAGGCGCTATCGACCCAGGATGGCTGCCGATCCCCGACCGCAATAAGACGGATGTGCATACGTCACCCGTCTGTCGCGGCCATGTCGCTGGCCGGGCCAAGCGACCAGAGCTTTTCGAGGTTATAAAACTCGCGCACGCGCGGCAGCATGACATGGACGAGTGCGTCCTGCAGATCCAGCAGCACCCACTCGCTGCCGTTTTCACCTTCGATGCCCAGGGGGCGATGACCGGCCTGTCTGGATTTCTCCGCGACCGCGTCCGCCAGCGCCTTGACGTGACGATTCGACGTTCCGCTTGCCACAATCATGTAGTCCGTGACTGTGGTCAGCTTTCTAACATCAAGTTTGACGATATCTTTCGCTTTTACCTCTTCTAACGCATCTACGACAAGGTCGCTGAGTTGTTTGCTATTCATTCACTATTCCGAGTTTACTCATTTCAAATTCTGTTCAACCGTCGTTCGCTGCGTTTGGTATGCCATCTTCAGGGACAGCGTAACAACCACTTTGTTCGATTAAATCACGAACGCCGTCGGGCATCAGGAAGCGCGGGTTCCGGCCGAGACCGACCAGGTCGCGTATTTCACTCGAGGAGATCTCGAGCTGTGTGACGTCGTGAATATAAATATGTCCGGCTATCGTCTGATGCAGGTCATCTATCCGGTGCGTGCCCCTGTCGGCCAGCAATTCACCAAGCGGCCCGATATCGGGCGCCCGCCAACCGGGGCGATGCGCTACGACGATATGACTGAGCTGCAGGATTTTGCGCCAGTGGTGCCACTTGGGCAAGCCAAGAAATGCATCCATGCCGATAATCAGGCTCATAGACTGTTTCGGAAACTCTTCGCGTAATGCCGACAGCGTGTCCACCGAATACGATGGGCCGTCTCGCCGAAGCTCGCGGTCATCGACCACGAAACCGGCCTGAGAGTCGGTCGCCACTTTGACCATTTCGACGCGCAACTCGGCGCTCGCGACTGGATCGTCCCGGTGCGGCGGATTGCCGCAGGGCATGAACCTGACCTCTGCGAATCGCAGCGCCTGCAGTATTTCGAATGCCGTGCGCAGGTGCCCGTAGTGAATGGGGTCGAAAGTGCCACCAAAGATGCCGATAGGTTTCATGCGGCTTTAGCACCCCCCATCGCCAGACCGAGAACGATGTTTGTTGCCAGTTGCCAGGCATCCTCGCCGGACTGTCCCTTTGCGGCAGCATCGGCACGTCTTGCCAGCTTCACCAATTTGTAGAAATCCGAGGTCCGGTGCCGGGCAACGCAGGATCTGACAATGCCGTGACGATTGCGCCATACGCCGGACTTCTGCAACGCGATACCGAGCTCGGTACCCGATTGCACCTTGTCTGCCAGTTTGCCAAGCACCCTCAACTCCCGCGTCAGCGCCCAGACCACGACAACCGCATCGACGCCTTCTGCGCGAACGCCGTCGAGTATGCGAAGCGCTCTTGACGCATCGCCTCCGACAGCGGCATCCGCCAGCTTGTAGACGTCGTAGCGGCTGCTATTCGCGACAGCATTGTTCACGTCTTCGCCGGTGACTTCGCCCTCGCCCAGCAGCAATCGAAGTTTCTCGATCTCCTGGTCTGCCGCGAGCAGATTTCCCTCGACACGATCCGAGATCAATCTGATTGCATTCCGATCGGGCTTGAGACCGGCTTTTCGCATGCGCCTGTCAAGCCAAGACGGTAACTCGCGCAGATCGATCGGCCAGACTTGAACGAGGGCGCCGTGAGATTGCACGGCCTTTGCCCATTTCGACGCCGCCGCGCTGCGATCCAGCTTCGGTGCGCTAATCAGGATCAACAGGTCATCACCGGCGTTGCCCAACAGTTCGATGATCCCGGCGCCGCCTTGCCGGCCTGGTTTGCCAGTCGGCAGGCGCAGTTCGACAATGCGTTTTTCTGCAAACAAGGACAGGTTTGCACTTGCGCCGGTCAGTTCGGCCCAATCGAATCCAGTCGTCGCGACGTGTAGTTCGCGTGCGTCGAAACCCTGCTCCCTGGCAGCGGCGCGAATGGTATCGAGTGCCTCCTGCACGAGCAGGGGCTCGTCGCCGCTAACCAGATAACAGGGCAACAGGGAGTTTTGCACGCTTGCTGAAAGTTGATTGGCAGGGATTTTCACATTAATCGAGCTGGCTCAGACCGACGGACTCGCTCTCCAACAGCACGGGAATACCATCGTTGACCGGATACATGATCTTGCCGTCGTCGGTTACCAGCGCCTCGGCCAGCGACGAGGACAATTCGGTACCGTCATGGTTGACGAGCCGGCCATCGCTGATCGCCGTATTGATTTTCTTCAGGAGTTCGGGCCGGGCGAGGCTCAGGCCCTTGTGCGTCACGGGGCAGCAGAGAATTGAAAGCAGACGTTTATCCATCGTTCAAAGAAATTAAAAACCTTTAATATACAATGCCTTGCATTTTAAATTGTTATGATATATCATTTTATTTTAGCGATACCCGTAGACGCAGCATAGCGGCAACCGGCAATGGATGACAATTCTACAAATTCCCTGAGTTTTCTGGACAACATGGCGGTCGCGTTGTCGGGTATTTGCCTAGTGCATTGCCTCACCCTGCCGGTACTGATCGCGCTGCTTCCTTTCATGAGTCAATTCGCCGAGGGGCATCTTCACGTGCAGATGCTGCTCGTCGTACTGCCGGTCAGCATCATGGCTTTTTCGCTGGGCTTTCGCCGGCATCGCATTAAAAGCGTGATTATCTGGGGCGGTATCGGCTTGTTGCTTCTCGTGCTCGGCGCGACAGTGGTTCACGATTCCTTCGGGCTGGTCGCAGATCGCACTGTGACGATTTGTGCTGCACTGATCCTCGCTTTCGCGCATTTCTTCAACAACAGATTCTCGCGACACAGCATCGTTAACGGCTGAGAAATTCGTAAAGTTCGTCGTTACCCTGTCGTTGCGCTGCCGCCCTGGCCGCACTTCTGTCCTCCTCCAACGGCCTGAAGCGCTCATTTTCGAGACGACAACGAGCGATCAGTTTCAGAACCTGCACATCGCGACGATGTTCCAGCAGCCAGGATAAATGTCGCTGTGCAAAAAAGAGCGCGGCTTCGTTCGATTCCCACTTCAACATCTGCTCGAAGAACCATTGATTCGCCTCCCCGGCATCAACTTCCTTTTCAATCCATTTGGCCAGATGTTGCAGTCCACCCTGGCGGTTGCCGCGGCTGATAAAACCGTACGCATGGTTGAGCACTTGTGTTCGCTCATGCGTCAGGTCGGCATCGAGTTTCTCGGCGTCCGGTTCGCGTGCTGGCGGCATGTCCACGCTTATTGAGGCGCCCTTTTCGCGAAGCACGCTGCCGGTCAACGTGAACATGAGAAACAAGGTGTACATTTCGGCCGCGTTTGTGACGATCCTTGGAGCACCCACGTCGACGAGATACCAGACAAGCAAGGACATCACGACGACAACAGCGGGAACGAGCAAATACACGAGGCCGCAAGATCTAAGCAGTACAAAGAGTGCCGCCGGATTGAGGCTCTCGAGCGGCGAGCGTGTCATGGAGAGAACCGCCATCGACGCCGGAAAAATAAATAGTATGAGAAGGCCGAGCAACAGGGCCGCGGTGATCGAAAAGTTGCTCGCCAGAAAATAGCTTCCCCATACCAGGATACAAAGCAGCACCAACGGGAAAAGGCTCCAGAAATTCTGCACCCAGTTGAATAGCTCGATGCCGGGAGGCGGCGGATTGCGCCCGTTCGCTCGCGCTTCGAGTAAATGCAAGAGGTATCTGAAAAAGGCCGGCACGATGACGAAGGCCAACCACACGCCGAGGAGACCGGCCGCCTGAACCAGTGAATACAGGAGCACAAAACCGATCAGCGCCAGCAGCACTGTCGTTTCCGTCAGCGGATAGAAAATCTCCCTGATAATTGTCGGCGCTTTCAGTTTTCGGCTTCCCTGTCCGGCACCGGGTCGTATCCGGAGCCGCCCCATGGGTGACATCGCGAAATTCGTCTCAGCGCAAGCCAGCCGCCCTTGAATCCGCCGTATTCACGTAGCGCCTGCTCCGCGTAAGCCGAGCAACTGGGCTCGAAGCGGCAATTTGCAGCTAGCAAGGGAGAAATTCCCTTGCGATACAGCCATACGAGCCCCAACAGGGGCTTCGCCACGAGCTGGCCGACGCCCGACATCAGCTTCGTCGCCACCTCGTACCGTCCGCTCCGTCTTCGATGCTCACGCCCTTGGCTGCCAACTCGTCCCGAATCGCATCTCCCCGGGCAAAATCCTTGTCGGCGCGCGCCTTGTTTCGATCGGCGATTCGCGATTCGATTTCATCGTCCGATATTTCGCTGTCAGTCGAACTCGTAAACCAGTCCTCAGCATCGTTTTGCAAAACGCCAATGAGGTCGCCCGCCGCAAGAATGTCGGTCGCAAGTTGTAATCGCTCCGTCTCGCCCTCGGCCTTGTTCAGAGACCGTGCCAGGTTAAACATCTCGGCTAGCGCCTTCGGCGTGTTGAGATCATCCTCGAGTGCTGCGATCACGGCCGCCGGCGGCTCGGCCGCAGCGCGTTCGTCCGCCGAAACGTCAATTCCGCGAATCGCCCCATAGAGGCGATCCAGCATGCGCTTGGCAGACTCGATCGTCTCGCCGGACCAGTCGAGCGGCTGACGATAATGCGCGCTCAACAATGCCAGACGAATGACCTCACCCGGAATGGTCTTGATCAGGTCATGTACCAGCAAGACGTTGCCGATCGACTTCGACATCTTCTCTTGATCGATACTGAGAAAACCGTTGTGCAGCCAATAGCGTGCGAACGGGTCGCCATCATGCACACAGCTGCTTTGCGCGAGCTCGTTCTCGTGATGTGGAAATATTAGGTCCTGACCACCGGCGTGAATGTCGATCGTGCGCCCGAGATGCTTTCCCGCCATAGCCGAGCACTCGATGTGCCAGCCCGGTCTGCCACGGCCCCACGGCGAGTCCCAGCCAGGCAATTCAGGCGTGGAGGGCTTCCACAGTACGAAGTCGTGCGCCGCTTTCTTGTACGGTGCGACTTCGACCCGCGCTCCCGCAATCATTTCGCGAAGATTGCGTTTTGATAGCTGACCGTAAGTCTCGTTTGCCGCCACATTGAAAACCACATGGCCTTCCGCCTCGTAAGCGAAGTCCTTTTCGATGAGTTCGGCGATCATCTCGATCATTTCATCGATATGGCGCGTCGCCCTGGGTTCGATATCCGGCGGCAATACCCCGAGCACAGCCATGTCGTCGTTATACGCTTTGATAAATCGCTCGGTAATCTCGTCGATCGGCTTGCCGGTTTCCAGCGCCGCCGCATTGATCTTGTCGTCGACGTCTGTGATGTTTCGAGCGAACGTCAGCTTGTACTCTCGCCGCAACAGCCGCGTCAGCAGGTCGAAGACGACTGCCGGCCGTGCATTTCCGATATGCGCGTAGTTGTAAACCGTCGGCCCACACAGGTACATCGTCACCTGACCCGGCTCGAGCGGTTCAAATGCAACTTTCTTTGCTCTGAGTGTGTCGTGCAGAAAAATCGTCATACAGGTTTTAAAATCTGCCTTCGGGTTTTGGCTGTCTGCCCTTGCGCCGTTTGACGACCACGGGCTGCGGCTCCCGCATCGCGATGACGCGCGCCTGATAGGTATATTCGATCGTGCCGATCAACCACAGATAGTATGCAGCGAGTTCCATGAATTCTTCGACGGATAGTTTGACGACGCGTCGATAGTGATCACCGAGTATCGCCATCCACAGATCCTCGTTGGACACGATCTGCACGAACGCGAACATGACGATGGCGCCGGAAAAAAGAATTGCCAATCCAGGAGATGGCCAGACTCTGCCCCAGGCGATTCTGAAACGCCGCCGATGGCGATAGGTGTAGGTAATGACCAGCGCCACAGGCACCGCCACCAGCACCTGCCAGAGATTGTCGGCAATTCGGTCCAGAAAGAAGTCCAGCTCGCGAATGAAAAAAGCGATTGCCGTGCCACCGAACAGAAACGCGACCGGCCTTTGTGACGGGCAGTTCAATGCGACCCATGCGAGCAACAGCCCACAGATCGCCAGCATGCCAGGCTGAATGATTTCGACCGGTGAGTATTCGCTCGTGCCGAGTGTGTCCGCCGGATTCGGGTAAATGTGTAGTTTCAGGCTGCCGGGCGAAGATATTTCCAGCTGTGTCAGCAGCCAGGTGATGATGGCGACGCCGAAGAAATACAGGATGTACCGCAGTATTGCCATCGAATTAGTGTAGTTCAGGACTGGCGAAGTTGGTAGGTCGGGCGCCCGCGCGCCTCAATCAGCCCCTGGGCTCTCAACCAGGCCTCCGCATCTTCGGCATCTTCCTCGAACCAGCGCCTCGTGCTGCCGAGACGAAAACTGTAACCCCAGTCATCCATGTCGCGCATGAGCCGATCCCTGCCGGCTCCCGCGAGCTCGTCCGCCAGCACGATTTGCAGGAAACAGACGGCACATTCCTCGATATCGTCGCCGCCGGCATCGCCTTTGAGTTCCTGTCTTCTATCCGGCGTCATGCAAACAACGTGGCAGGTCTCGTGCAGCAGGGAATGAACCGGCGTATCACTTCTGACATAGACCCGATCGCCCAAAACACCCGCTTCGGGCTCGCCCCAATAGCTGCCGCTGATGGTTTTCTCGTCAGCTACCAGTTCGAGGACGAGCTCGAACTTTCCCAGCAGCTCGGCGATGGGATCGAAGTTCAGATCCGAGATCAGCAACATCCTATAGCGCGGCAAGCTGCTTCAGGATGATGCGTACCAGATCATCGACGATAGCATCGCGAAGCAGCTCTGCTTCCCTGGCTTTGCCGAGTACCAGTGTCTCGTTATAAGTGTAGTCTCGGGTGAGCGTCAGCGACTGCGGATCCATCATCGACTGACTGCCATTCTCCACGGAATAGTTGATCGTGTAATAGACCTCATATTCGCGGGGCACATTTTGCGCTGACACCGACAACACTCGTTGATCCGTAACATCGGACAGAATCGAAAACACGGCTGTCGCATCGGCGGGCGAGCTGACGACTTCCACACCTGCTTTCTCGAGCTCATCCCGAAACGTTCGGTAGAATGGACTGTAGCGATCACTCGTCGCGATGTAGGTGTGCGACATTTCGGCGGGAATATTCGGCTGCGTGCGAAGTTGAAAACCGCATGCGGCCAGCAGCAGACAGATCGCAACGAGCCCGCTGTTCCTAGACGACAACATTGACCAGGCGTCCGGGTACGACAATCGTCTTGCGAATCGTCTTGTCCGCGACGAAGCGCTTGACGTTTTCGTCGGCCAGTGCGGTCTCGGATATAGAGTCGGAATCTGCGTCTGCAGCGACCGAGATTCTGCCTCGCAACTTGCCGTTGACCTGCACGACGATTTCGACCATTTCCTGTTCGAGAGCGGAGGCGTCGAATGCCGGCCAGGCCTCATTCACGGGTGCAGATTCGTGACCAAGCGCGTGCCAGAGTTCGTGGCAGACATGCGGCACGGTCGGTGACAGCACCAGCACGATCGCATCAAGCGCCTCCTGCACGACGGCCCGGCCTGCTGCGGACGAGTCATCGAAGCGCTTAATCGCGTTCAGCAATTCCATCGCCGCCGCCACTGCCGTGTTGAATTTGTATCGGCGGCCGATATCGTCATTCACTTTCTGAATGGTCTGGTGTGTCTTTCGCCGCAGCACGCCCTGCTGGTCATTCAGTGATGCCGGATCAACCGGCTCGCTGGCGCCCGCGGACACGTGTTGATGGACGGCTTTCCAGAGTCGCTTGAGGAAACGATATGCACCCTGCACACCGTCGTCGGACCACTCCAGCGCCATCTCGGGCGGCGCCGTGGACATCATGAACAGTCTCACGGTGTCGGCGCCGTATTTCTCGATGAGTTCCTGCGGGTCGACGGTATTGCCCTTGGCCTTGGACATCTTCGCGCCATCTTTCAGCACCATGCCCTGCGTGAGGAGATTCGTGAACGGCTCGTCGGCTGCCGACAAACCGAAATCACGCATCACTTTCTGGAAAAAACGAGCATACAAAAGATGCAATATCGCGTGCTCGATGCCGCCCGTGTACTGGTTTACCGGCATCCAGTAGGCCTCCCGCTCATCGAACATCGCTTTGTCACTATCCGGGCTGGCATATCGACTGAAGTACCAGGACGATTCGACGAAAGTATCGAACGTGTCTGTCTCACGATGCGCAGAATTTCCACACCTGGGACAGTCGGCTTCGTAAAACTCGGGAATGTCCTTCAACGGCGATCCGGTACCCGTAAACTCGACGTCCTCCGGAAGAACAACAGGCAATTGATTTTCAGGCACTGGCACGGCACCACAATCGTCGCAGTAAATAATCGGTATCGGCGCGCCCCAGTAACGTTGCCGTGACACACCCCAGTCGTGCAACCGATAGTTGATGCAGCGTTTGCCGCGACCATCTTTCTCAAATTGATTCGCAACGAAGTCGAACGCCTGTTCGTAGTCAAGGCCATCAATTTCACCCGAATTGACGACGATACCGTAATCCACGTAAGGCCCTTCCGTTATGTCGATCTTGGATCCGTCCGCCGGCGTAATCACCTGCGTGATCGGCAGGCCGTGCTTGTCGGCGAATTCCCAGTCTCGTTCGTCGTGTCCGGGCACGGCCATGACTGCGCCAGTGCCGTAACTCATTAACACGAAGTTGGCGACCCACAGTGGTACCTGTTCGCCGCTGATCGGGTGAACGGCGTTGATGCCAAGCGGCATGCCCTTCTTTTCCATGGTTTCGAGCGCCGCCTCGGCTGCCTGCGATTTCGCGCACTCGGCGATAAACGCAGCGATATCGGCATTGTCTGCCGCTGCTTTTTGCGCCAGCGGATGTTCTGCGGCAACAGCCATATAGGTGACGCCGAGCAGGGTATCCGGCCTGGTCGTGAAAACCGTAAGCGGTTCGTCTTCGTCTTCTACGTCGAACGAGAGCTCGATTCCCTCGGAGCGGCCGATCCAGTTGCGCTGCATCGTCTTGACCGAGTCCGGCCAGCCAGGGAGCTTGTCCAGGAATTCCAGCAATTCGTCTGCATAAGCCGTGATCTTCATGAACCATTGCGGTATTTCACGACGCTCAACGAGCGCATCCGAACGCCAGCCGCGGCCGTCGATTACCTGTTCGTTCGCAAGCACGGTCTGATCCACCGGATCCCAGTTCACGACCGAGTTCTTGCGATACACCAGGCCCTTGTCGAACATCTTCGTGAACAGCCATTGCTCCCAGCGATAATATTCCGGGCGACAGGTGGTCACTTCCCGCGTCCAGTCGTATCCATAGCCGAGACGCTTGAGCTGCTTGCGCATGTCGTCGATGTTGTCGTAGGTCCATTTCGCCGGCGGTATGCCGCGCTGGATCGCGGCGTTTTCGGCGGGCATGCCGAACGCATCCCAGCCCATCGGTTGCATGACATGTTTTCCCTGCATGCGCTGATATCGTGAAATGACATCGTTGATGGTCAATACACGGACATGCCCCATGTGCAGCTTGCCGCTGGGGTAGGGAAACATCGTCAGACAGTAGAACTTTTCCTTGTCTTTCTCTTCGACAACCTCGAACACGCGTTCTTCTTCCCAGAACGCGCGGGCACTCTGTTCAATCTGCTCAGGTTTATAACTGGGGTCCATAAGGGGCCGAAGGATAACCCATGGCGGATCGTCAGTCTTGCTGGCGGGAACTCCAGGAAAACCAGGCGAGGATGCCGAGAAGCAGTGTGATGACCGGCCAGTTGCCGCCTCGAACAAAGGGCGTCGCACCGGTGTGCGGGATGATGTCCATCGTCATTGCCGCATACTCGAACTGAGGCGCCGTATCCAGCAACTCGCCTTTCGGTCCGATGAATGCACTGACACCGTTGTTGGTCGCCCGGACCACGTAGCGCCCTGCTTCGAGGGCGCGCATGCGGGCAATCTCGAGATGCTGGTGTGGCGCAATAGAATCGCCGAACCATGCATCGTTGCTAACGTTGATCAACACGCTTGCCTCCGGCAATGCATAGAGCTGTTCGGCGCCGTAAGCGTCTTCGTAGCAGATCGCGACGGCCATTTTGTCGCCGCTCAGTCCCTCGAGTAAGGGCTGATCCTCATCACCCGCGCTCATGTCGCTGGTCGGAAGGCTCATCAGCCGCATCCATTTCCTGACGAAGTCCGGTACGGGGAAATACTCTCCAAAAGGCACGAGGTGTCGTTTTCGATATATCTGTCGATCGTGACCATTCAGCATGACGACGCTGTTGAATACTTTCCTCGCTTCGAGATCTCGCTCGAGGATTCCGAATAGCAGCGTCCTGGGTTGTGACTGAATATCGGACTGCCATTCGCGGATGTAGCGCTCGACCTGATCGATTGTCGATGGAATCGCGACTTCCGGCCAAATGACAAGGTCGCTGTCGTGATACTCGAGCAAGGCATTGCGGTACAACTCCAGCGTTGGCTTAAACTCATCGGCAGCCCATTTTCGATCCTGTGAAACCCCGCCCTGCACAATCGTGGTTCGAAGCGAACCGTCCGTTGCCTCCGTCCACTGTATCGGCTGCAACGCCGCACCGACGAGCCACGGCAATATGACGGTGCCAGCGTATAGCCAACGCGCCCGTCCTTTTTCGATAACAGCGCCGAGCAATGCGGCCGAACTCAGGACGGTAACAACAGACGCCCCGTAAACACCGACCAGCGGCACCCAGCCAGCAAGCGTTGAGTCGATCTGGCTGTAACCTGCTGCCAGCCATGGGAAGCCACTCATGAGCCAGCCACGCAACCATTCAATAGTGACCCAGGCGGCCGGTCCAACGAACAATAATCGCCTCGCGCTTCCCTCCGCCAGCCGCGAAATAATCCAGCCGGCCGCGGCACAGTACGCCGACATGATCAATACCAGGCCAACCATGATGAGCATTGCGACCCAGAGCGGCGCCTGTCCGAATACGTGTATAGAGATGTAAAGCCAGTAGGTGCCACTCAGAAACAAGCCGGCGCCATACCAGAATGACAGTTTGGCTGAGGCACGTGGCGGCGTGAAAACCCAGACGAACATCACCGGCAGCATTACCACCGGCATCAGGAAATACAAACCGAACGGCGCGAAAGTCAGGGTGGTCATTGCACCGAACAGGAACAAAAGCAGCTGGCCAACACGCGGCCTGCTTTCGAAGAATTGTCGAACCTTGATGTCAGGCACCGCGATCAGCCGGTCGCGGCTTCCCTTCTGTCTCGCTGCACTCGCAACATATCGATGCGTCGCCGATCGGCTTTAGTGACCCGAAAATCGAAGCCGCCGAACATCAGGTTCTCGCCACGGCGAGGCAGGTACCCCAACTGATGCATGACGAGCCCGCCGATTGTGTCGTAGTCGTCATCGATCAGCTCGCACTCGAAGTATTCATTGAAGTCCTCGATGCGCGTCAAGGCGCGAACCGTGTAGCACGGTCGCCCGTCTTCCTCTGCATCCTTTTGTATGAACTCTGCTTCCTCCTGATCGTGTTCGTCGTCGATCTCCCCGACAATTTCCTCGAGGACATCTTCGATAGTCAGAAGACCCGACACGCCGCCGTATTCGTCGACGACGATTGCCATGTGATTGTGGCTGTCACGGAATTCCTTGAGTAGCGCGTTAAGGCGTTTCGATTCCGGGATGACTGCGGCGGGACGCAACAACGTGTTGATGTCCGGCATGGCCGACGATGAGTTGCCGAAGAAACGCAACAGGTCTTTGGCCAGTAATATGCCGAGAATCTCGTCCCGGTCCTCACCGATAACCGGGAACCGTGAATGCCCGGAATTGATTATCAGCTCCAGCATTTCATCGAAACTCTGGTCGCGCTCGATGACAACCATCTGTGAGCGCGGCACCATAACTTCGCGAACCTGGGTCTCGGCCACTTCGAAAACGCCGGTGAGCATGTCCTGCTCTTCCGGGTCGAAAGCACTCTCGGCTTGTTGTAGTAAATCGTGGATTTCGTCTCGGCTCCAGGGCTCACCCTTGATCGCGCGAACTACGCGCTTGAATACGCCGGTTGAGCCTGTGCCGCTGGTACTTGGCGGTTTATCGTTCATCGTCTCGCTTAATGCTCCTGGTAGGGATCGTCAATGCCGCGTGAGCCAAGAATTCTTCTCTCTATGTCTTCCATCTCAGCCGCCTGGCTCGAGGTTTCATGGTCATATCCGAGCAAGTGCAACATTCCATGCACCAACAAGTGCCCCCAGTGGCCGGCGGCGCTCTTGCCCTGTTCTTCAGCTTCCTGCTCAACCAGTGGCCCGCAGATAACGAGGTCTCCGAGCAGATCGGCTTCGTCTTCAGGGAGTCCGACAGCATCGGCCGGGAAAGCCAGCACATTTGTCGCTTTGTCCTGTTGCCGATACTGATTGTTCAATTGTCTGCTCTCGTCTTCGTCAACGATCCTGACCGATACATCGCAGGGTCTCGACGAGTTCGCGCTGCCGGCCTGATACGCCTGCTGTAGCCAGGAATGAACCTCTGCCTTTTTCGGCGCGCTACCGACTCGACAGGCAATCTGCAAATCGACGGAAATGGTCATTCCTGCTATTTCCCGGAGCGGTCATTGCCGTCAGTCTCGTATGCCTCGACGATGCGCCGCACCAGTTCGTGCCTGACGACATCGCCGGGCGTGAAGAAGGTAAATCCGACACCCTCGACCTCATCGAGGATTTTCGCCGCGTGTTTGAGCCCTGATTCATGTCCTGCCGGCAAGTCGATTTGTGTGATGTCGCCGGTTACCACTGCGTGTGAACCGAAACCGATGCGTGTCAGGAACATTTTCATCTGCGCGACACTGGTATTTTGCGCCTCATCGAGTATCACGAAAGACTCGTTAAGCGAACGGCCGCGCATGAACGCCAGTGGCGCAATTTCAATAACATTGCGCTCGATCAGCCGACCAACCTGTTCCGTACCCACCATGTCGTAAAGGGCGTCATACATCGGACGCAGATACGGATCGACCTTCTGCGACATATCGCCCGGCAAGAATCCGAGTCGTTCGCCTGCCTCGACCGCCGGACGTACTAAAACGATTCGCCGAACCTGTGCTGCCTCCAGTGCGTCAATAGCGCTTGCAACAGCAAGATAGGTTTTGCCTGTGCCGGCGGGACCGATACCGAATGCCAGATCGTTGTCACGAATGCTTGCGAGATACCCGCGTTGATTCGCGCCTCTCGCGCGTACCAGCTTGCGTCGCGTCTGAATCTCGAAGCTGTCCTTGTCGTCATCAATCGCATCCGGCTCCGTCTGCGCCTCGGCAAGCTCAGCATCATTCATAACAGACTCCTGCAAACACATATGCACGCGCTCACGATCCAGACTTTCACTACCGGTAAGTTTAAAGAGGGAACGAAGGACGTCCAGGCCGATCTGGGCAGCACCCGATTTACCGGAGACCCGAAAGCGATTTCCTCGGCTGGATATGTCGACATTGAGGCGGCGTTCTATTTGCCGCAAGTGCTCATCAAACTGGCCGCAAAGATTGGCCAGGCGGTTGTTATCGGCGGGTTCCAGGACGATGTCCTGAGATACTT
>CAYLSX010000009.1:0-3617 GCA_964386685.1 uncultured Woeseiaceae bacterium
AATATCTTTTCCACAAAGACCGGCAAGCCCAGCAAACTGTTTTCCTCTTATATCGGCGGCCTGCAAAAATACATGCCCGACGCATTGCTGATTTTTGCGCCGTACGTCAACTCCTACCGGCGTTTTCTCAATTCCTGGTCATCGCCGATCAATCTGGCCTGGGCCGTCGACAATCGAACGGTCGGCTTGCGCGTGCCAGAATCGGGGCCCGAAGCCCGGCGGGTCGAGAATCGTCTTGCCGGATCGGACGTCAATCCCTATCTGGCAATAGCGGCGACACTGGCCTGCGGATATCTGGGGATGGAGGAAGGATCGAAAGCGGATGAGCCGATCGAGGGCAGCGCTTACGACATACCATTCTCGTTGCATCCCCATATCTACGCCTCGATTGCCGCCATGAAATCCAGCGACGCCATGCGCAAGACGCTGGGCGA
The DNA here is from genome assembly GCA_964386685.1 of uncultured Woeseiaceae bacterium. Lineage (GTDB taxonomy): Bacteria > Pseudomonadota > Gammaproteobacteria > Steroidobacterales > Woeseiaceae > JACZWL01. The sequence goes on from CAYLSX010000009.1 coordinate 435, forward strand.
CGAATTCGTGACCCTGTATTGCGCGCTGAAAGAGTGTGAGTATCGCGAATTCCAGTCGCTAATCACGCCCTGGGAGCGCGAGGTCCTGCTGTTAAACGTGTAGCGGTGCGGGTTCAGCATGTGGTCGGGTAAGGAAATTAGCTATTCGCTCGGCTATGATTGCCGCCCTGAGCGTTTCCTTAGGTAAATATCATGGCCGTCATCGAAGAGCGTTCCGGGTCCGAATGGCAGGATCTCGATCGCGATCACTATCTCCACCCGTTTACAGATCACAAGGATCTGCGCGAAAAGAAAAGCCGCATTATCACGCGGGCCGATGGTGTTTATATCTACGATGCCGATGGCAACGAGATTCTGGACGGCATGTCGGGCTTGTGGTGCGTCAACGTGGGCTATGGCCGCGAAGAACTTGTCGAGGCGGCCGAGCAACAATTGCGCGAGCTGCCTTACTACAACAGCTTTTTTCAATGTGCTCACCCGCCGTCGATCGAACTGTCACGACTGTTGAAGGAGATCAGTCAGCCACAGTTCAACAACGTATTTTTTGCCGGTTCCGGTTCCGAATCAAACGACACGATAGTACGCATGGTGCGTCGTTACTGGGATCTGCTCGGCCATCCCGAGAAGCAAACGATCATCAGTCGGACCAACGCCTATCACGGCTCGACGATGGCCGGAGCGTCATTGAGCGGCATGAAGCCAATGCACAGACAGGGCGGCTTGCCGATTCCGGGTATCGTGCATGTCGACCAGCCAAACTGGTTTGCATCCGACCGGAGCCTGTCGCCTGAGGATTTCGGGCTCAAGGCGGCAAGGTCTCTTGCGGCAAAGATCGATGAACTCGGTGTAGACCAGGTAGCGGCCTTCATAGCCGAGCCGATTCAGGGTGCCGGCGGCGTCGTCATACCTCCGGATTCCTACTGGCCCGAGATTCAGCGGATCTGTGACGAATACGACATCCTGCTGATTACCGACGAGGTCATCACAGGCTTCGGCCGCCTCGGTGAGTGGTTCGGTGCCGACTATTACAAGGTAACGCCGGACCTGATGCCGTTTGCCAAGGGCGTGACATCAGGGTATCTGCCTCTGGGTGGTGTCATGGTTGCAGACCGCGTCGCCGAGGTCATGGTCGAGCAGGGCGGTGAGTTCTACCACGGCTATACCTACTCGGGGCATCCGGCGTCGTGCGCCGTTGCAATCGAGAACATTCGAATCATGCAGCGTGAGAGCCTCATCGAGCGGGTCAGGAACGACATCGGACCGTATCTGCAAGAGCAATGGGCGAAACTGGGCGAGCATCCCCTGGTCGGTGAAACGCGCATGGTCGGTCTCATGGGTGCACTCGAACTGGTTGCCAACAAGGAAACGCTGGAAAAATTCGATGAGGACAAGGGTGTCGGTACGATCTGCCGCGATTTCCTCGTCAACAATGGTCTTGTAATGCGTGCGGTCGGCGACACGATCGTTGTTGCACCGCCGCTTATACTGACACATGAACAAGCCGATGAACTGGTCGAGAAAGCATGGAAGTGCCTTGACCTGACCCAGGCGGCACTATGACGCATAAAAAAGCTGGCGATCACGCTTTTCTGAGAGAGAGCCTGTACGGCTCAAGCAGCGAACCGACCTATGCCGGCGCGCTGTCGTTCATGCGCCGCAAATATACGCGCGACCTTGAAGGTGTAGATCTGGTCGTTATGGGAGTACCTCTCGATACGGCGACAACCAACCGGCCCGGCGCCAGGCTCGGGCCACGCGCAATTCGCGCGGCGTCGACATTACTGGCATTCGAACGACCGTACGACATGGACTTCGACCCCCTGGATAAGCTGGCAGTCGTCGATTATGGCGATTGCTTTTTCGATTTTGGACGCCCCGAAACGGTACCGACTGCGATCGAAGAGGCCGCTTTCGAGATCATCAATCAGGGCCCGGGATTGCTTTCTCTCGGCGGCGATCATTTCGCAGCCTACCCGTTGATCAAAGCACACGCGCGAAAGCATGGTGCGCCGTTGTCACTACTGCATTTCGATGCGCACAGCGATACCTGGGAAGACGAAGAAGGGCGCGTCGATCACGGCACGATGTTTTATCACGCCGCCAAAGAGGGCGTCGTCGATCCGGCATCATCCGTGCAAATCGGTCTGCGCACGCGCAATGCAGACACGATGGGATTCAATATCCTGGATGGACCGTGGGTACAGCAAAACGGCGTCGACGCGGTCGTCAGTGAGACGAGGAAAATTATCGGCGATAAGCCGGTTTATATGACATTCGATATCGATTGCCTCGACCCGTCATATGCACCGGGCACGGGAACACCTGTTTGCGGAGGACTATCTACGTATCAGGCCATGTCGATCATTCGTGGCCTGATGGGAATCAATCTTGTCGGCATGGATGTCGTCGAAGTAGCGCCCGCATATGACGTAGGAGAAATCACCGCACTCGCAGGCGCACACCTCGCAATGGAAATGATATGCGTGTATGCGAGTCGACCGGACTAAAAGCTCGGCGGCGTACAGGCGCTGACCAGGACACAGTCTTGGCTGCCTGTGTTTCGAAAACGGTGCGGCAGGCGGCTGTTGAAGCGATAAGCGTCACCGGCGGACAGTGTGCGGACTCGATCGGCGACGGTGATTTCAAGCCGGCCTTTCAGGATGATGCCGCCTTCTTCGGCCTCGTGGCTTAACATGGATTGTCCGGTGTCGGCACCGGGCTGATAACGCTCGTAGAGTATCTGCAAATTACTCTCGGAGAGATCGGCACCGACCTGGAGGTAGGAGATCGGGCCGCTGCCGATTTCGCTTAGTTCGTCTTGTGTGAAGAAGTATTGCTCGGTCTGCCGGGTATCTGACGAAAAGAATTCGGCAAACGACACGCCCATCGCATCCAGAATGCGTTTGAGCAGCCCCATGGACGGATCGGTACGGCCGTGTTCGATCAGCGAAATCGTGGCATTCGAGACGCCCGAATTGCGTGCGAGTCGGCGCTGCGACAGGCCCTGGCGGGTGCGCAAGGCTTTGAGTTTGAGGCCTAGATTGTCCATGCTCTGCGCCTGCTGTTGAATTGTTAAATTTAGTTAACAACATAAGGGTATATTTTCATAAAATCAATGGGTTATTGTCTGGCATTTAAATATTGTTAACTTTTTGAGCAGGAGTTAAGCTGATCGGCTATGAA
>CAYLSX010000009.1:3717-19361 GCA_964386685.1 uncultured Woeseiaceae bacterium
GCACCAACGCACATTGCCGGCCGGATACTGGCAGACGTTATTGCCGGTGACAGCGCCCGCTTCGATGTATTCGAACGCGTACGACATCTTAAATTGCCGGGTGGCAAGTGGTTCGCCAATCCTGCGCTGGCACTGGGCATGCTTTATTTCCGAATAAAAGAAGCACTTGGAGTAACAACATGACGGACAACACCGCGAGAAATCTCGAATACGATCTACCGGACCTTCAGGCCTATTGGATGCCGTTTACAGGTAACCGCTACTTCAAGCAAAACCCGCGACTGATCGCTCGTGGCGAAGGCGCATATGTCTGGACCCACGACGGGCATAAAGTGCTCGATTCAATCGCAGGACTCTGGTGCTGCAACGCGGGTCATTGTCATCCGAAAATTGTGGAAGCAATCCAGAGTCAGGCGGCGGTACTTGACTATGCGACGGCATTTCAGCTCAGCCACCCGAAAGTCTTCGAGTTGGCAAACAAGCTAACGGATATTGCGCCCGACGGCTTCGACTATGCGTTCTTCGTTAATTCCGGATCGGAAGCCGTTGATACCGCACTCAAGATGGCGCTGGCTTATCACCGGATTCGTGGAGATGCTGCACGAACACGATTGATCGGTCGGGAGAAGGGCTATCACGGTGTCGGATTCGGTGGTATCTCGGTCGGCGGTATTTCCCCGAACCGCAAGATGTTCGGCGCCATGTTGCCAGGGGTCGACCATTTGCCCCACACCCACAATGTGGAGCACAACGCCTATTCGCGCGGCTTGCCCGAGTGGGGCGCGCACCTGGCCGATGAGTTGGATAACATCGTGGCATTACACGACCCGTCGACGATTGCAGCCGTAATCGTTGAACCGATCGCCGGTTCGGCGGGTGTCATATTGCCACCTCAGGGTTATTTGCAGCGTCTTCGGGACATCTGCGACAAGCATGGAATCCTGTTGATTTTTGACGAAGTCATTACGGCGTTCGGCCGCACGGGCGATAAATTTGCGGCGACGCGTATGGGTGTAACGCCGGATCTGATCACAATCGCCAAAGGCCTGACCAGTGGCACTGTGCCCATGGGTGCAGTGCTGGCAACCGGCGAGATATATGACACATTCATGACAGGGCCCGAAGGAGCAATCGAGTTTTTCCATGGCTATACTTATTCAGGACATCCGCTGGCTGCGGCGGCCGCTTGTGCAACCCTGGATGTATATCGGGACGAGGGTTTGTTCGAGCGGGCCCGGTCACTCGAAGGATACCTGGAGGACGGTCTCCACAGCCTGAAAGACGAGCCGTATGTTATCGACGTAAGAAACTACGGTTTGATCGGTGCTGTCGAAATGGAGCCGATCGACGGTGAGCCGACGGCCAGGGCGATGCAGTTGTTTTGCCACTGTTTCGACAACGGTGTGAGCGTCAGAACGACCGGCGATACAGCCGCATTCTCGCCGCCGTTAATTATCGAGGAAAACCAGATCGATCAGATCGTTGATGCCGTCAGGAATGCCCTGCGCGCAATTTAGTTTAGGTAAGGAATAACATCATGGCCGAAAAAGCGGCAGCACTCGCTGCAATCAGGAAGATTCCCCACTGGATCGACGGGCAGCCATACGTTTCTGACTCGGATCGCTACGGCGAGGTCTTTGATTCGGCGACCGGTGAACAATGCGCCGACGTCGTCATGGCGACTGAAGCTGATGTCGATGCGGCGATTCAGTCCGCACACGATGCGTTCCCGAGCTGGTCGAAAACGCCGGTGTTGAGGCGCGCCCGGGTCATGTTTCGCTTCAAGGAACTGATTGAGCGGGACAGGAAGGAAATCGCGGCGCTGGTCACCCAAGAGCATGGCAAGGTATTGCACGACGCCGACGGCTCGATTCAGCGTGGGCTCGAGGTTGTCGAGTTTGCCTGTGGCATACCGCATCTGATCAAGGGCGAATACAGTGACCAGGTCGGCACCGGTGTCGATACCTATTCGATGCGTCAGTCGCTGGGTGTTTGTGCCGGCATTACGCCATTCAACTTCCCGGCAATGGTGCCTCTGTGGATGTTTCCATTGGCAATCGCCTGTGGAAACACCTTTGTTTTGAAACCGTCGGAAAAAGATCCCAGCTGCTCGATGAAGTGGGCCGAGCTGCTGAAAGAGGCAGGTCTGCCTGACGGTGTTCTTAACGTCGTGCAGGGCGATCATGTAGCAGTTAACTCGATCCTGGCTGATTCGCGCATCGCCGCGGTGAGCTTTGTCGGCTCGACGCCGGTCGCCGAGCATGTGTATCGCACCGCAACCGAGCATGGCAAGCGCGTTCAGGCACTGGGTGGCGCCAAAAATCACCTGGTGGTCTTGCCGGATGCGGACATGGACCAGGCTGCGGACGCGCTGGTCGGCGCCGGTTACGGATCGGCCGGCGAACGATGCATGGCCATCTCGGCAATCGTGACAGTTGGCGACGCCGCAGAGCCATTACTCGAAAAACTTTTGCCCAGGATTGCGGCCCTCAAGGTAGGCCCGGGAACGGACAACAACAACGACATGGGACCGCTGATTACGGCCGAACACCGCGACAAAGTCCGTTCGTATATAGACCTTGGAGAAGAAGAGGGCGCAAAACTCGTCGTCGACGGTCGTGAGCATGAAATCACAAAGTCGCCAGGCTATTTTCTCGGACCATCGCTTTTCGATAATGCGACGTCCGATATGCGGGTATACAAAGAGGAAATATTCGGTCCAGTGCTGACGATGACACGCGTGGACTCATTCGATGAGGCGGTAAAGCTGATCAACGATCACGAATACGGTAACGGTACGGCTATTTTTACGCGTGATGGTGACGCGGCAAGAGAATTCACATCCGGAATTCAGGTCGGCATGGTCGGTGTCAATGTGCCGATACCGGTGCCGCTGGCATTTCATAGTTTCGGCGGCTGGAAACGCTCCCTGTTCGGCGACATGTCGATCTATGGCATGGAGGGCGTGCGTTTCTACACCCGCCTGAAAACCGTGACCTCGAGGTGGCCTACCGGCATACGCTCCGGTGCAGATTTCTCCATGCCGACGATGTAGGTATCGCTACTTTTTTCGATCCTTGATGAAAGGCAACTCACAAAGGGTTGCTCTCATCGTGCCCGATGGCGATTGAATTTCGATTTCCTGTCCATCGTTGGCGTACTCCGATTTTGTCATCACGAATGCCAGGTTCTGATGCAGACGTGGAGAATAGACACAAGTCGTCATATGACCAGCTGCCTTGTCGTCGACGAATGCCGGCCAGTGTTGTTCGTTGAATCGGGTCATTTTCTCGCCGGCAATGATTGCACCAAGTAGTCGCTGTTTTATGCCATCGTTGCTGATTCGTAGCAAAGCTTCTTTACCGATAAAGTCGGCGTCCTGCCCTGAATCTACGGTCCATCCCAAGTTGATTTCATAGGGATTGTTGTCGAGATTCATATCGGTACCGTAGGACAGGATTCCACCTTCAACTCGCAGGATCTGGTTCGGTGCGCCGGCTGTTACCTTGTATGCCTGGCCCGCCTCAAAAAACCTGTCCCACAGTTTGTCGCCGTACTGTCCGTCTCGCAAATAGATCTCGTAACACAGTTCTTTGCTGTATCCAGTGCGCGCCACGACCAATGGAATTCCGTCGAGTTCTATTTCCCGCATCCGATAAAATTTGAGATCGCCGATCCAGTCGCCAAATACATCACGCATCAGATCACGTGACTTGGGCCCCTGTACTTGCAGTGGTGAAACATCCGGCTCGTCGATCGTGACATTCAGCTTGTTGCTTGCTGCAACGCCTTTCGCCCACAACAACGTGTCGCTGTCGGCAAGTGAAAACCAGACTTGCTTATCACCGAGACGCACCATCACAGGATCGTTGATAACGCCACCGTGCTGGTCGGTGATCAAAGCGTACTTACATTGCCCGACCTCGAAATTCGACAGGTCACGCGGCGTAATCAACTGCGCCATCTGCATCGTGTCGGGCCCGGTTATCTGCAGCTGGCGCTCACAACCCACGTCCCATATTTGTACGTCGTTGATGACTCTGGAAAATTCGAGCTCGGGGTCCGGGTCGTAACTTGTCGGCATGAACGTATGGTTATAAATCGTAAACGACAGCGCGCCCTGCCGCATCGACCCGTCATAGAACGGCGACTTTCTGACTCGGGGACCGATTGTAATTGCTGGCAATTTGGCTCCGATTCGGTAACCTGACCCGGACCCCCTTTCATCTCAGGTACAGGGCGGGACGACGCGTTATATCAGGTGGTGACGAAAATTCAAAACAAAAAGACAGACCTGCCGGCAACGACTAACCGCTTTCGTGACACGCTTGTCTCGGGGCACTTTGCAGTTACCGCAGAATTAACGCCGCCGCGCGGCGCCAGCCTCGATTCTCTGACTGTGGCCGTTAGCGCGTTGAAGCCGGCGGTGACGGCCGTCAACCTGACTGATGGCGCCAGCGCAAGGGTTCGCATGTCCAGTTCGGCGGCTGCGATTCACGTCAAGCAAATGGGCATCGAGCCGATACTGCAGGTGACCTGCAGAGACCGCAACCGAATCGCTTTGCAGAGCGACCTGCTCGGCGTAGCGGCATTCGGAGTCTCCAACGTGCTCGTATTGACAGGCGACTCGGTGGAGGCAGGTGACGACCGCGAGGCAAAGCCGGTATTCGATCTGGATTCGCGACAATTGATTGCCGCGTTAAAAAGAATGTCGGCCGAGGCGGCGACATTGTCGGGCAGTGAATTGACGGTGGCTCCGGATTTTTTCCGCGGGGCGGCCGATACGCCATTCGAAACAGCGGGCGACTGGACACCCGATGGATTGCAAGCAAAGCTGGACGCGGGCGCACAATTTATTCAGACGCAATACTGTTTCGACATGGCCCTGCTCGAGCGATATATGGCGCGACTTAACGATCATGGTTTGACCGAAAAAATGTATTTCCTCGTCGGGCTTGGCCCGCTGCGCTCGGCAAACGGCGCGCGATGGATGCGCGACAATCTGAATGGGACTGTGATGCCCGACGGTGTCATACGACGCATGGAATCTGCCAGAGATCCGCGCCAGGAGGGTATATCGATCTGCGCGGAGCTGCTACAGCAGGCGAGGGACCTGAACGGCATTGCAGGTGCTCACCTGATGGCGCCAGGCTTGCACCACGAGATCGTCGAGGCTGTGAGACTTGCGGGATTGATCGGCTAGGATGCAGGTATGGAAGTAAAAGGCGAATACCAGATCGGAGCCAGCCGGGAAAAGGTGTGGGCAGCCTTGATTGACCCGGAAGTACTTAAAGCATGTATCCCCGGTTGCGAGTCGATCGAACAGATTAGTGACACCGAATTTGCTGCCAAGGTAACGGCCTCAATCGGACCTGTAAGAGCGAAATTCAATACCAGCCTCAAACTCGAAAACGTGCAGGCGCCGGAGTCCTATACCCTGGTTGGCAGCAGCAAGGGCGGCGCGGCCGGTTTTGGCAAGGGAAGCGCGAATATCAAGCTGACAGAGACCGACGGCGGTACGCTGCTCGGCTACGTGGCTGAATTCAATGTCGGCGGCAAGCTTGCCCAGGTTGGGTCGCGCCTGGTTCTCGGAGTCACGAAGAAAACGGCCGATGATTTCTTCGGCAGTTTCTCCAGAATCCTCGATCCAGATGCCCAGCGCATGGGCGCAGACGAAGAACAGGACGAAACCGTCATGTCGAAGACCTGGCTGGCGATCGGTGTCGCGCTATTCGCACTATTGATTTGGTGGTTCCTGCTACGTTAAGTGGCCCCGGGCGACTATAATATGCGGCAATAACAAGAAATCGGAAAAGGATAGATCCATGCCCACAACAGTGTCTTTCATGCTCAACGGCGAGCCGGTGAGCGCAGAGGTCGACAGCCGAACGCTTCTCGTCGATATGATCCGCGAACAGCTTGGACGCACTGGAACACATATCGGTTGTGATACCAGTCAGTGTGGCGCCTGCGTCATTCATGTCGATGGCCGCTCCGTCAAGAGTTGCACGATGCTCGCCGTGCAAGCCGAGGGCGCAGATGTTGGAACGATTGAGGGGGTTGCGCAGAACGGCAACTTGCATCCGATGCAGGAAGCGTTTCGCGAGCATCACGGTTTGCAATGCGGTTTTTGCACGCCAGGCATGATCATGAGTGCATTGGATCTTGTGAAGCAGAATCCGGATCCCAGCGAAAAAGAGATTCGCGAGTGGCTTGAGGGCAATCTTTGCCGTTGTACGGGCTATCAAAACATCGTCAGGGCCGTGAGAGCGGGCGCTGAATCAATGCGATCATAAGAACAAGAGGAAGCGGCATGACAGAGAACGGTATCGGCGCGGCGGTTCGACGCAAAGAGGACCAGCGCTTTTTAACGGGTAAGGGTCAGTACACCGATGACATCAATCGGCCACACCAACTTTACGCACACATCATTCGCTCACCGTTGCCCCACGCCAGGATTGGCAGCATAGACAGCAGCGCAGCGCTGGCGATGCCAGGCGTGGTCGCGGTATTCACCGGCAAAGACATGCTGGACGACGGCGTTGGTGGTCTGCCATGCGGCTGGGGCATCAACAACAAAGACGGATCGCCGATGGTCGAGCCGCCACACCCGCCTCTGGCAGCAGACACGGTGCGTCATGTCGGCGATCAGGTTGCCGTCGTGCTCGCCGAGACTCGCAACATCGCGCGCGATGCGGCAGAACAGGTCGAGATAGACTACGAGGAATTGCCGGCTGCGGCCAGCTTGGCGGCGGCTTGCGCTGACGGTGCACCGGCGGTATGGGATGAGGCGCCGGACAACGTCTGTTTTGACTGGGAAATCGGCGATGCGGCCGCTACCGATGAGGCCTTCGCGAACGCCGCACATGTCAGCAGTATCGATATCGTGAACAGCCGCCTGATACCGAATGCGATCGAGCCACGTGCGGGTATCGGCGACTACGATAGCGGTAGAGACGAATACACGCTGTACACGACCAGCCAGAATCCACATGTAATTCGCCTGTTGATGGGCGCTTATGTCCTCGGAATCCCGGAACACAAGCTGCGCGTGATTTCGCCGGACGTCGGCGGCGGATTTGGCTCAAAGATTTTTCACTATGCCGAAGAGGCAATAGTTACCTGGGCGTCGAAGCGGGTAAGTCGACCAGTGAAGTGGACAGCAGATCGCAGTGAGTCGTTCATGAGCGACGCGCATGGCAGGGACCACATAACACACGCCGAACTCGCGTTAAGCAAGGACGGCGATTTTCTGGGACTGAGAGTCCGGACGAAGGCAAATCTGGGCGCGTACATATCGACTTTCGGACCATCGGTGCCGACCATTCTCTATGCCACGTTGCTGGCAGGCACCTACAAGACGCCGGCGATCTACTGCGAAGTGCAGGCGATGTTCACAAATACCGTTCCGGTGGATGCCTATCGTGGCGCAGGTCGGCCCGAGGCAGCCTATTTGCTCGAGCGGCTGGTAGACAGGGCGGCGCGAGAAACCGGTATCGATCCAGTCGAGATCAGGCGCCGCAATTTCATTCCGGCGGACGGCTTTCCGTATCAAACGCCGGTCGCGCTCGAGTACGACTCCGGTGACTATCAGACGTGCCTGGACAAGGGCCTCGAGCTTGCCGATTACAGCGGCTTCGAAAAACGCCGCGAGGAGTCGGCCAAACGCGGCAAGTTGAGAGGGGTCGGCTTGTCGACCTATATCGAAGCCTGCGGCATTGCGCCGTCAAATGTGGCCGGCGCACTCGGCGCCCGCGCCGGGCTCTACGAAGCCGGCACGATACGCGTAAATCCGACCGGGTCTGTGACGGTTTTGACCGGTTCCCACAGTCATGGGCAGGGGCACGAGACAACGTTTGCGCAACTCGTGACCGAATCACTCGGCGTGGACTTCGACAATATTGAAGTTGTCCATGGCGACACGGGCAAGATCCCGTTCGGCATGGGAACTTATGGCTCCCGCTCGCTGGCCGTGGGCGGCATGGCATTGATGTCGGCGCTGGAGAAAATCAAAACAAAGGCCAAAAAAATCGCGGCTCACCTGCTCGAAGCCTCCGAGGACGACATCGAATTCGTGGACGGAATTTTGCGGGTTGCCGGTACGGACCGTGAAGTAGGTTTCGGCGACGTTGCGATGTCTGCGTACGTGCCACATAACTACCCCCTGGATGTTCTCGAGCCCGGTCTGGAAGAGACCGCGTTTTATGACCCCAAAAATTTCACTTTTCCGGGCGGCTGCCATATTTGCGAGGTTGAGATCGATCCGGACACCGGCGTCGTCGACATTGATCGGTTCACTGCCGCTGACGATTTTGGTCGCATCATTAACCCGATGATTGTCGAAGGTCAGGTCCATGGCGGAGTAACGCAGGGCATCGGCCAGGCGCTCTATGAGCAATGTGTCTATGACGATTCCGGACAGCTGTTGACCGGCTCGTACATGGATTACTGTATGCCCAAGGCCGATAACGTGCCGAATTTCGAGGTCACGACCAACACGACGCTTTGCACTCACAATGTCCTTGGCGTCAAGGGCTGTGGGGAAGCGGGGACGATCGGTTCGACGCCGGCCGTTATCAATGCAGTCGTCGATGCGTTGTCCGGACTGGGCGTCAATGACATTTCAATGCCAGCGACGCCGGAGCGGGTTTGGCAAGCAATTCGGGCCGCATCAGCCTGAACAATAAGAGAACGGGGATTCACCATGTACGATTTTCAGTATCACCGGCCGGCTTCGATTGATGAGGCATCGAAAATTCTTGCCAGCAACGAGGAGGCGAAGCTTCTTGCGGGAGGCATGACACTATTGCCGACGATGAAGATGCGGCTCGCACAGCCGTCCGATCTGGTGGACTTGAGCGGCATAGACGCGCTTCGCGGGATTGAGAAGGATGGCGATGCGATCGTGATCGGCGCCATGACATCGCACGCAGACGTTGCCCTGAGCGAAGTCGTTAAGTCCGAGATTCCCGCATTAGCGGATTTGGCAGGCACGATCGGCGATGCCCAGGTCCGTAATCGCGGAACCATTGGTGGCTCCCTGTCGAACAGCGACCCCGCCGCCGACTATCCAGCGGCTGTCCTCGGCCTGAACGCAGTCGTCAGGACCAACAAGAGAGAAATTGCTGCGGACGACTATTTCAAAGCCCTGTTCGAGACAGCATTGGAGCCCAATGAGATCGTCCAGTCAGTGCGTTTTCCCACGCCCAAACGTGCTGCCTATGCCAAATTTCCGAATCCGGCGTCGCGCTATGCCGTCGTCGGCGTAATGATTGCTGAAACAGCGGATGGCATTCGCGCTGCCGTAACCGGCGCCGGTGCCTGCGCATTTCGTGTGAGCGAGATTGAGGCGGCCTTGGCTGATGACTTTACGGCGGCGGCACTGGACGGACTGACGATTGCTGCCGACGACCTGAACCAGGATTTGCATGCCAGCTCAGAGTATCGCGCGCACCTGGTAATGGTCATGGCCAAACGCGCGGTTGCGGCTGCGAGTGGCTAACTCGGAAAACAGGAAAGATCTGCCGGGCGACGTTTCACAGACACTCGCGCTCCTGACCGGTGGCGATTACATCGCCGGACGCGATCTCGCGACCGTCGTCTATCTGGCGCTACGCATGGGCAGACCGTTATTGCTCGAAGGCGAGGCGGGTGTCGGCAAGACAGAAATTGCAAAGGTCCTGGCAGCGACGCTCGGTCGCGATCTTATTCGATTGCAGTGCTTCGAGGGACTTGATCTCGCAAGTGCCGCTTACGAGTGGAATTATCCGAGGCAGATGGTTGCGATTCGCGTTGCCGAGGCAGAAGGATCGTCCGGCGATATCGGCAAGGGCCTCTACCAACGTGAGTTTCTGACCGAGAGACCGTTGCTCAGTGCGCTGGAACAACACCCCGGCGGGCCGCCGGTGTTGCTGATCGATGAGATCGATCGAGCCGACGAGCCGTTCGAAGCCTTTCTATTGGAGCTGCTGTCTGATTTTCAGATCAGCATCCCGGAACTGGGCACGATTAAGGCGGAGGAACCACCGATCGTTGTGATCACGTCGAATCGGACGCGCGAGGTTCATGACGCACTACGCCGTCGCTGCCTCTATCATTGGGTCGACTATCCCAGCCAGGAAATGGAGTCGCAAATCGTCGCATTGAAAGCGCCGAACATCGCCGGCGATCTCCGCGAGCAGCTCGTCGCGTTCATACACAAACTCCGCGAACAGGATTTATTCAAGCAGCCCGGTGTTGCGGAGGCGATTGACTGGGCGAATGCATTGACGCAACTCGATGTGGTAACGCTGACGCCTGAAGTGCTGAACGATACCCTGGGTTCCTTGCTGAAGTATCAGGACGATATTGCCAAGGTGCAGGGGAGTGAGGCCGCGCGTCTGCTGGCCGAAATCCAAGCGGCCGCATGAGTGACCCCGGCCGACTCGCCGACAACATATTGATGTTTTGCAGGACCTTGCGGAACGCCGGCCTCCCGCTGGGTCCCGGCCGCGTCGTTGAGGCGATGTCCGCGGTTCGCAACGCCGGCATCGAGCGGCGCGACGATTTTTATTGGGCCCTGCGCGCCGTGCTGGTTAACGATCCCGCGCAACATCGCCTGTTCGATCAGGCGTTTCACATCTACTTTCGTAATCCCCGGCTGTTAGAGCGCATGATGTCCTTGTTGCTGCCAACCATTGAATCGCCCGGACACCCGGCAGCAGCACCCAATCGTCGCCTGCTGGAGGCGCTGTCGTCAGGCGGCATCCACGGCGAAGACAATGGCACGACAGTCGAGATCGACCAGACAGGGTCGTGGTCTCGTCGCGAGGTTCTGCGGCGCAAGGACTTCGAAGATATGAGCCTCGAGGAACAAGCAGAGGCGAAGGCCCTGTTACGGGCGGAGATTCTTGCTATCGCTCATATACGAACGCGACGCTTCCGGCCCCATCCGTTTGGGCAACACTACGACTTGCGTCGATCGATGAGACTCGCACTCAGGAATAATGGTGAACTCATCGAGCTTGCTCGCAAACGCCGCCTGCGCCGTCCGCCACCGTTCGTTCTGATCTGCGACATATCTGGCTCGATGAGCCGTTACTCCAGGGCGTTTCTCATATTTGCGCACTTGATGAGTTCGCGACATCGCGGCGTCCATACCTTCGTATTTGGCACCCGTCTCACGAATATCACCCGCCGGCTCGCGGACAAGGACATAGACCGGTCCCTCGCGGCAATATCAGATGATGTGAAAGACTGGGACGGCGGGACCAGGATCGCCGAGTGCCTCGAACGATTCAACGTTGACTGGAGTCGGCGCGTGCTTGCTCAAAATGCCGTCGTGGTGTTGTTGAGCGATGGACTCGAAAGAGACTCGAAAGCAGATCTCGACTTTCAAATGCAGCGACTGCATCGCTCCAGCCGCCAGCTGATCTGGATGAACCCGATGCTCAGGTATTCGGAGTTCGAGCCCAAAGCAATGGGAATCAGGACGATGTTGCCGCACGTCGATACATTTCTTCCGGCGCACAATATTGCGAGTTTTGCTCATCTAAGCCGATTGCTGCAACAAGATAGAAATTTACGCAAGGTCGCCTGATGACGCCGGGAAACCTTCTCAAATCATTTTCCAAATGGCGCAAGCTGCAAGAGCCTCTGGTGCTGGCAAGTGTATTTGAAACGGAGGGATCCACTTACAGCAAGGCCGGCGCGCGCATGATCATCAATTCGCAAGGTGACTTCCAGGGAATGCTCTCGGGCGGTTGCCTGGAGGGCGACCTCGCGGAACGAGCACGAACAGTGCTGGACTCGGGAAAGGCGCAGACGGTTAGCTACGACCTTGGCGTCAATGGCGAGGAGTTATGGGGCCTCGGTGTCGGCTGTGATGGACTGATGCGGATATTCCTGCAGCCGCTTCTTGCGGAACATGATTACGCCCCGTTCGAGGCGATTGCACGGGCGTATGAGGGCGATCAACTAGAAATCGCAGCGACTGTACTGGAGTCCGAGGACATCGAGCCCGGCGCAACGCTGGTCACTTCGGGCGATTCCGCCGAGTCCTTCGGCTTGACAGATGCCGAAGCGACGGTGCTGCAGGATGAAGCCAGGGCCGCATTGGCAGGACGGACCTCATTGACGAAATCGGTTCAGATCGGCAAAGCGACTGCGACTGTTCTGCTTGCCATGGTGACACCACGTGTCCGATTGCTCATGCTCGGTGCGGGGCTGGACGCGGAACCCGTGACACGACTGGCCGGCGAACTCGGCTGGCGCGTTTCAGTCGTCGATCATCGTTCTGCCTACATCGATAATGGCCATTTCGACGAAGCCGAAGAAGTTATTTGCTGCGCGGTGGAAGACATGTCAGGGCACGTCGAGCTGTCCGGCTTCGATGCGGCGATCGTCATGAGCCATCATCTCGCAAGCGACCGGCAGTATCTGGCGCAACTGTCAAAATCGGACATTTCGTATGTCGGCTTGCTGGGTCCGAAGGAGCGGCGCCGCCGACTGTTAGCCGAATTGGGCGACGCTGCCGCAGCGTTGGATGGTCGTTTGCACGGTCCAGCCGGGTTGGATATCGGTGCGGTCGGTCCGGCGGCAATCGCTTTGTCGATAATATCGGAGATCTATAGCGTGCTTTCCGTCCGCTAGTCCGCTTTCCCTGCTGCATTCTCGGGCAGGAACACGTCGACGATCATATCCGACAATTCGTCGATCGTGCCTGGCGCTGCAAGGTCGATGCCGCTGGTCCCTTTCAGTTCGTGACCGAGCGCGATCAAGCCCCCGGAGCTAACACGAATCATGTTGAACAGTATGGCGGGATTTCCCTGCGGGGCGAGTCCAGCATCCTGTAGCTCTTTTAGATTTTTGACGGACACTTCGAACAAGGGCCGAAGATAGGTATCTATCAGCCAATCGAGCCGACTGCTCGGGTGACTGGCTTCCTGCACCATGACCTTGTGCAAGGCCGGCTGGCTGGCCGCATACCGTACGTAGGTACGTATCATCATCTCCATGCGCGTACGCGGGCACTCATTGATCACTTCCTGCAATGCCTGGCCCATGGAGGCGTTGAATTTCGAAAATATTCGGTCCGCTGCGGCGCGCCAGAGTTCTTCCTTGTTCTTGAAATGGTAGGTAATCAGCGGATGATGGACGCCGGCCCGTTCCGCGATATCTCGCGTCGATGTTCCTTTGAACCCGTTCTCGGAAAATGCCTCAATCGCAGCATCCAGCAATTTCTGCTTGGTCTTGATGCTGCGTTGTTGTTGCTTTCGAGCCGGTTTTTCTTCTTTGACTTCGGCTTCCACGTCCACTCGGCGGTTTGTCCCAGATCTTTACTGACCCAAGAGTAGCCGGATTGCCGCATTTGGTCCAATCTGGAAAATCAACAGTGGGCAGGAACCCGGCCATTACAGGCCAGACGCATGGAAATCAGGTGTTTGTACGATTATTCCAGGCTGAACGTCATGCGAACGCCCGCCCGTTTTTCGACAGGCCTGCCGTTCTCGATCACCGGATCGAAGCGCCACTGGCTAACCGCCTTGGTGGCGGCCTCGTCGAATACATTGACGGGTGCCGACTCGATAATCTCAATACTGTGCACGGTGCCATCCCGCGCGACCGTGAATCCGAGGTCCACCCAGCCAGAGGTGTTTCTGCGCTGGGCAGCGCGCGGATACTTGGGCGCCACATAGTTTGTGCGCTTGAGTTGAGTGATGGCGACCAGAGCCGGTTGCGGTTCGCTGCGCTCGACCTCGATATCCGGGGGAACGGATGTCCCGAGGCCCTGCGTGCTGGAACGAGGAGGCGTCGGGGTAAAGTTTCTTTCGATCGGCGGACTCCGGCGCTCAACCGGTAATTGATTCATAGCCGCCGATTGTGGTTCGGGTTCAGGCGAGGGATCGAATGTGGGCCGGTTGGAGTCTGCAACCGTCCTGGTCTTGCGTATCGTCGTCGGCGCATCAACGCTGGCGCCCAGACCCGATTTTGATCGCGCGTTTGCTGCCGCAACCGCTGCTGCTGCCAGTTCGGCAGAAGCCCGCTTCTGGTCCTCGGCTTTTCGCGCTGCCAGCTGCCTCTCGAGCTCGGCACGCTTGGCCGCCTCGGCCTGGCGCTGTTCAACGAGTTCCTGTTCGAGCTGTGCACGTTTTTCCGCCTCGATTTCAGCTTGCGCTGACAATTGCCGTTCGAGTTCAGCCCGTTTCTCGGCCTCGGTCTCGACCTGCGCTTTCAGCTGCCGTTCGAGCTCGGCTCGTTTTTTCGCGTCCGCCTGACGTTGCAACTCAAGTTCTCGCTCCATCTCGGCCTGTTTTTCCAGCGTGGCGAGTGCCGCAACCTCTGCACGTTTTTCGGCTGCGGCAAGTCTCTCAGCTTCTTCCTTTCGCTCCGCGGCAAGCCTCGCAGCCTCAGCCTGTCTGTCCGCGGCAGCCTGTTTTTCCAATTCCTTCTTGTTTCTGGCATCGAGCAATGCAGATTTGGAGGCGGCAAGATCGTTGCTCGCCGGGTCCAGCGCTTCTGCGTCCTGCAGTAGCGTGTCTGCCAGCGGGAATTGGTCCTGGTCGATCGCCCGTCGCGCCTGCAAGACCAGCTTGCTGGCGATGATCGTCATGCCTTGCTGCGCTGCCGGGTTATCCGGGTCATTGCTCAGCGCCAACTCGTAGTAATAACGCGCGTTGTCATTCGAAGGTGCAATCAGCTTGTTGTCATTGAGACGCTGGTTCGCCATTGCGAGTACTTGATCAAGCTCTTGTTCACTACGCGCTGCGGCCAACTCCTGCTTCAGGACGTCTATCTCGCTCGTGCCACCCGTATTGACGGCTTCTGCCTTGCCGATCAGATTAGCCGCGTCTTCGAAGCGACCACTGCGCAGCGCTACCCGCGCCTGATCAATCGCATCGCGGAGCTGCATCTGCTTGATCTGAGCGTCGAGGAAAACGAGGCGGCTGTTGCCGGAATCTGCGAGGCGCACCATTTGCAGCGCTTCTGCTGCATCGTCGCTGCGCTGTTCCAGTAATGCTTTTTCGATCATGCCGAGCGTTTGATCGATGACATCTTCAAGTTCGGACGCGACGATCGGATCGTCGGGCGCCGAAGACATCGCCGCCACGTAGAGCTCGACCGCATTTTCGCCGGGCGGACTGTAGATGTTCCCGGCGCCGCGTGCCGATCTCGCCTCGTCCAGCAATTCATTGGCAAGCGATACTACTGGTGGCTCGGATACGTCCGTTGCAGGCTCTGGCGGGGGCAGATCCGATGCGGCTATGGTCGGGACAGATGAGTCTGCCTCAGGTCGGGCTTCTGTCGTTGACGAATCCCAATTGCTGCTGACCCAGTAGGCAACACCGACAAAGGCCAGCAAGCCGCCAGCGATTGCGAGATTCCTCGGCGTGCGTAACGGGCCGATTACGCCTCCGATGAGCTTGACTAGGGCGCCTTTAGAAGACGCCATCGCAGATATTGTGCCGCCTGCTCCCGACAGGGACTTTCCGACGGAACTGGCGATGTCGGTCATCGTCTCGACGAAGGTAGCGTCAGTGCCGAAGGGATCGGATAGACGATGGTCGTCACGAGACGCAGTAATCGGTTGTCTTACCGGTCGCGGCGATGCGACGGGTGATGCTTTTTTCTCAGGTTTCGCCTTAGGTTTCGCCTTAGGTTTCGCC
>CAYLSX010000009.1:19461-32779 GCA_964386685.1 uncultured Woeseiaceae bacterium
TTGGGCGGCGGACTTGGCTTCGCCTGCGGCTTGGCTTTCGCTTTAAGCTTTGGTTTCTTCGCAGCCGCCGGTTTCGGTTTCGAGGGCGCTGCTTTCGCAACCGCTGGTTTGCTGGCCGGTTTGCCCTTGAATGCCGAGTCGTCAGCTTCCATGTGATGCTTGACCGAGGCCTCGATTGCGAGCCTCGCACGCCCTGGTGACACTGGCTTCAGCAGGAAGCGGTACACCTGACCGCGATTGATCAGGTCCATCAGCATTTCGCCGTCGTCGCGTCGTCCAGCGACCACGGCAACAAGTCGAGGCACTGCTTTGCGCAGGCTTTGAGTCAGCACTTCGATTTTTGATCCGACCATCGCAGCATCGGTAACGAGAACGCCTACATTGTGGCCTTTAGCGAATTTTTCGGCCTGCGTCGGTGTATTCGCATGATGAATATTGTGGAGTCCACGGGCGGAGTCCCTGATCGTCGCAAGAAACTCTTCATCTTTGGTCAAGACGAGTACGTCGACTTGATTGCCGCCGACGTTTGGCATGATTGCAACCTTCTCAGGCTTCAATGCCGGCATTCTGCCGGTGCCATCGCTGATTATCGTTGAGCCGTTCTCCGAGGTTTCCATGACGATGTGTTCGCCAACCGGCTCATCCGGGTTTGCAGCCTGATCGTTTGCGGACTTCGACAATGCCAGGAGCCTGACAGTTTGTGTCGCGCTATCGATCAGATCCTTCAGGTCGCCCGCCGTTATATCTCCACGAACGATTGCGAATACTTCCTTAGCGCCAACCAGTGCTTCGAGGCCGTCGCCGTCGTCGGTGCCCGTCAACAAAATGCCGATAGTGCTTGGCGAACGTTTTCTTGCTTCGCGAAGTGCGTCAAGTCCGCTCATGCCGGGAAGATCGTGCGCGGAGACGATCACGTGAATCGAAATTTGCCCGAGTGTGTCTAGTGCTTCTGTGCCACTGTTTGCGAAATGAACCGTGTAATCATCATTAAATCCGGCGCTAAGTAGATCGAGTGTGCTCTGCTCACTATGTAACAACAGTACTTGAGTTTTAAATTGCTCCAGAGCCACTTCCGTCCTCCTTGGCGGGCTTATGTTTAATTGCGTTCAATGGCATTACGACCGATGAGTATAGCCTCGACCCGGTTTGGAAATGTCGCTGGGGCCCGACAAGATTCTGAATCTGTGACGAGGTGCACAGTCGGTGTGTAGGCGGTGTCACGTTTGGTCCGGAGCGCACTACCGGGCAGGCGCCGGGCGATTTTCGGGAGCTGAACCTGCGGGGCTGAAAGTCGTCTCTGAGAGGCCCCGACCGGACGATTTTGGAGGGGCTTTTAGGCTGCCTGACCCCGCTCGCGGATTTCGTCGGCGAGTTCGGCGATGGCATCGACGATCGAAACGACCTTTTGTTTCTTTGATCCGAGCCTGCGTATTGCGACGGTCTCTTCGTCGACTTCACGCTGGCCTACAGCCATCAGGATCGGCACTTTCGCGACGCTATGTTCGCGCACCTTGTAGGAAATTTTTTCATTGCGGAGATCTGCGTCCGCGTTGATGCCCGCATCACGCAGTTGTGAAACCACGTCGAGTGCATAGTCATCGGCGTCCGAGGTAATCGTCAGTACTTTTGCCTGGGTCGGCGCGAGCCAGAGTGGCAAATTGCCGGCATGATGTTCCAGTAGTATGGCGATGAAGCGCTCTAACGATCCGAATATCGCACGGTGCAACATGACCGGCGTATGCTTTTGTCCGTCCTCGCCGATATAAGTCGCACCGAGACGTTCCGGCATATTTAGGTCGACCTGGTGTGTTCCACATTGCCAGTCGCGACCGATCGCATCCATCAACACGAATTCCAGTTTCGGTCCGTAAAACGCGCCTTCACCAGGATTATGGGTGTAGTCGAGTCCTGAGGATTCTAGGCCTGCTATCAGTGCCGCTTCGGCCTGGTCCCAGACCTTGTCTTCACCAACTCGAACTTCCGGCCGGTCGGCGTACTTGATCAATACATCGTCGAAGCCGAAGTCGCGATAAATCCCGAGGATCAGTTCGCATACCGCGATTGTTTCCGACGTGATCTGCTCCGGCGTGCAAAAAATGTGTGCGTCATCCTGAGTGAACGCTCGCACGCGCATCATGCCGTGCAACGCGCCGGACGGTTCGTAGCGATGACATTTGCCGAACTCCGCCAATCGATAGGGCAGGTCGCGATAGCTTTTAATGCCCTGGTTATAAATCTGCACATGCCCCGGGCAGTTCATCGGTTTGATTGCATATTTTCGCCCGTCCTGCATTTCACAGGCATACATGTGCTGACCGAATGCTTCCCAGTGGCCAGACGCCTCCCAAAGTGAGCGATCCATTAAATCGGGTGCACTGACTTCTTGATAACCGGCGTCATTCTGGCGGCGACGCATATACGCAATGAGATTTTGAAACAGGCTCCAGCCTTTCGGGTGCCAGAATACCGCACCGGGTGCTTCTTCCTGGAAGTGAAACAGATCCATGATTCTGCCAAGGCGGCGGTGGTCGCGTTTCTCAGCCTCCTCCAGTTGCATCAAGTGCTTGCGAAGTTGTTTGTCGTTCGCCCAGGCGGTTCCGTAGACACGTTGCAACATGGCGTTGCGGGAGTCGCCTCGCCAATAAGCACCGGACACCCGGGTCAGGTGAAAGGCCTTGCCGAGCTTGCCGGTCGACGGCAAATGCGGTCCGCGGCAAAGGTCGATGAAATCGCCTTGCCGATAGAGCGTCAACGTTTCGTTCTCCGGGATATCCTCGATTAGCTGTGCTTTGTACTCCTCGCCAATGCTTCGAAAGAATTCGATTGCTTTGTCCCGCTCCCAGTCCTCGCGCTGAACGGCTTCGTCCCGATCGACGATTTCCTTCATGCGCTCTTCGATGACGAGAAGATCCTCCGGCGTAAATGGTTCTTCGCGTGCGAAGTCGTAATAGAAGCCGTTCTCGATCGCCGGGCCAATCGTCACCTGCGTGTCCGGCCACAGCTCTTTGACGGCTTCGGCCAGGACATGGGCGGCATCGTGACGCAATAGCTCGAGTCCATCTGGAGTGTCCCTCGTAACGATTTCAACGGCTGAGTCGTCGCTAATGTCACGCGTCAAATCCCAAAGCTCGCCGCGAACCCGAATGGCAACGGCATCACGCGCCAGGCTCTTGCCGATCGCGGCAGCAATTTCCTGCCCCGTCACGCTGCCGTCGAAGCTGCGTTCGGAGCCATCGGGTAGTTTGATTATCGGCATCGTGATTGCTTGCTGTTAGTCCGCTTGGTACGGCGCGCTATTGTACGCGATTTCCCTGAAAATCTTAGCAATAGATCGGGGGGTGGCCATTTTTTGGCTGGTGTACAATCCCGTCGATGAGCAACCCGAATCACTCCAATCGTTTTCCGCCGGCACAGCACGACCACGGGCACTGCGTTTCGACCGCAGTCGAGACTGCCGAGAGTTTGTGCCGGCGGCAGGGGTTGCGATTTACGCGCATACGCCGCCGCGTCCTGGAGCTCGTCTGGAATAGTCATACGCCGGTCGGTGCCTACGATATTCTGGAGAGCATCAACAATGAGGGGAAGAAGGCGGCGCCGCCGACAGTTTATCGCGCGCTGGACTTTCTCATCGAAGCGAATCTGGTTCATCGCCTGGATTCGATCAATGCATTCGTCGGCTGCCCGGACCCGGGACACTCTCACGCGGGTCAATTTCTCATTTGCCGGGAATGCCGCTCTGTCGCCGAGCTCGACGACACCGACATCAACGAGCTGGTCGAACGGAAAGTCTCCGATCTCGGATTTTCGGCGATCCATCAGACGCTCGAAATCCAGGGGCTGTGTCAGGATTGCCGCGACGCCTGATGAGCGACACACAGCCAAGAGATTTTATTCGGCAAATCGTAAGCGACGACATTGCCGGCGGTAAAAACGATGGCAACGTGATTACGCGTTTTCCACCGGAACCGAATGGCTATTTGCATGTTGGACATGCGAAATCTATTTGCCTCAATTTCGGTGTCGCCGATGAATTCGACGGCAAGACGTTTCTGCGCTTTGACGACACCAATCCCGGTAAGGAAAGTGAAGAATACGTTCGCGCGATAGAAGAAGATGTGCACTGGCTCGGCTTCGACTGGCGAGACAGCCTGACGCATGCCTCCGACTACTTCGAGCAGCTTTACGAAGCGGCAGAGCGCCTGATCGAGACTGGCAAGGCCTATGTCGACAGTTTGAGCGCCGAGGAGATTCGTTCGTATCGGGGCACCTTGACCGAGGCCGGCAAAGAAAGCCCCTGCCGCGACCGCAGCGTCGAGGAAAATATCGATCTGTTCCGTCGTATGCGTGACGGAGAATTCGAAGACGGCGAGCATGTGCTTCGTGCAAAAATCGACATGGCCTCAGCCAATATGAACATGCGGGATCCAACGATCTATCGCATCCGCCACATCCCGCATCAGCGAACTGGCGACAAGTGGTGTATCTATCCGATGTATGACTTCGCGCACGGCCTTTCCGATGCGTTCGAAGGCGTAACGCATTCGCTTTGCACGCTGGAGTTCGAAGATCATCGACCGTTGTACGACTGGTTCATCGACGAGGTCGAGCCGCCGCATCGGCCCTGTCAATATGAATTTTCCCGGCTCAATCTCGCCTACACCCTGATGAGCAAACGCAAGCTCCTTCAGCTCGTGGATGATCAGATCGTGAGCGGATGGGACGATCCGCGCATGCCGACACTCGCCGGAATGCGGCGGCGGGGATATCCACCGGCCGCACTGCGAGAGTTCTGTCGCCGGGTTGGTGTGACCAAAAAAGAAAACCTGATCGAGATGGCCGCGCTGGAAAATTGTATTCGCGAAAATCTCGATCACGCGGCCCAGCGGCGCCTGGCGGTCATCAGGCCCCTGAAAGTCGTCCTGACGAATTACCCGGAGGGCCAGACGGAACAATTGCCTGCGCTCAATCATCCGAATCGTCCCGAACTCGGCTCACGGGATCTGCCATTTACTCGCGAGATTTACATTGAACAGACCGATTTCATGGAGGAGGTGCCGCGAAAATTTTTCCGCCTGAAGCCGGGTGGCGAGGTGCGACTACGATATGCCTACATCATTCGTTGTGATGAGGTCATTAAAGATGAGTCAGGTCAGGTCGTCGAATTGCGTTGCAGCTACGACGCCGACACGCGTAGCGGTACCGGAAGCAGTGACCGAAAGGTGAAGGGCACGATTCACTGGGTATCTGCGAACGATGCAGTTGCCGCAGAGGTCAGACTTTATGATCGCCTGTTCACAGTGCCGGACCCCGCATCTGCCGATGATGTCATGGAGCACCTCAACCCGGACTCTCTCGAGATTGTCACGGCTCAGGTCGAGCCGTCTCTGGGTCAGCGTGGCGAAGACAGCTCGTTTCAGTTTGAAAGACTCGGTTACTTCACTGTTGATACTGTCGATACGACGCCAGAGAGCCCTGTATTCAATCGAATTGTGACGCTTCGCGACAGTTGGGCGAAGATAGAAAAACAGGCTCTACAGCAGCACACCTGATTACAGGCTTTTTGCCTCGACGACCGTAATGGGTGCACCCCGTTCGGAACCCAGGCCTTCCGCCGCATTTCCCTCAGCGCGAGCGATCTCGAGTACGCCAAACGAATTGATCAGGGCCAGATATTGGCCGGGTTCAGCCCGGCCATACGTTGTCCTGAGTTCGAAGTCGTGTCCGGCCATGTGTGCGACAGGATTTTCGAAGGATTCGATCAAGCCGGCGTCGATATTGCTGATCAGGTTGCCGAAGGCGTCAACCGTGATGACCACGCCGCTGACTCGTCCGGATTGAACCTCGGGGTCGTCGATCCATCCCGGCACCCAATCCGCCGTTGCGACGCCGACGTCGGCAGGGCGCAAACGCCCGGCAGCCATTTCCGCCGCTAGCGGCGCGAAAATGTCACGTCCGTGAAACGTGGCACTGGGCGAGGAAATACCGAGTGACTTCAACTTGTCGCCTTGCAATTGATAGACGGCAGCTGATTTCTCCAGGATTGGCGCGAGCAGGCCATTGTCGGGGGCCAAGAAAACATGGCCGTCATGTTCCGCAATGATGATTTCCCGCTCGGTGCCGACACCCGGATCGACGATGGCAATGTGAATGCTGCCATCCGGGAAATAGCGGTAGGAACGATCGATCCAGAAACCCGCCTCGGGCGGCCAATGGGCCGGGATGTCGTGAGCGAGATCGACAATTGAGGCGTCTGCGAAGCGGCTCAGGATCACTCCCTGCATCACGCCTGCGAACGGGCCCTTATGCCCGAAGTCTGTCGTTATTGTTATGACACCGGATGGCTGCCACTCACTCATGGGCTCCGATCATACCGCAGCTCTAGTCAGAACTTTGGACATACCTGTCGAGGTGATAGTCGGCGTTACCGAAGAGTAACTCGATGGCGGTAAAGCGTTTGAAAAAGTGCGAAATGTCGAGCTCCCAGGTGACGCCCATGCCGCCGTGAATCTGTATGGCATCCTGCGCGACCATTCGCCCGGCCGTGCCAATCTGGTATTTCAATGCGCTGATCGCCTTTTGAGCACCTGCTTCGCCATCGGCAGTCAGCATGGTAGCCCACAGGAGCAGGGACTGCGTTTGCTCGCAAGCCATCAACATATCGACCATACGGTGTTGAAGCGCCTGAAAGGACCCGATTGGAACGCCGAACTGCACGCGGTTCTTGGCATATTCGACCGTCTTGTCGTGCATCGTCTTCAAGATTCCGACCGCTTCGGCGCAGACCGCCAAAGTTGCCTCATCGATAACCGCCTCGAGCGTGGCGTAACCCTGACCGACCTCGCCGAGTAAGGATGCGGATTCCACGTGTACGTCTTTCAGAGTGATTTCTGCCGCCTGATGCGCATCGACTGTCGCATAGTCCATACGCTCGATGCCTGCACTATCGGACGGAACGGCGAACAGGGTGATGCCGTTCTCATCTGACTGCGCACCGCCGGTGCGGGCCGGAATAATCAATAGATCGGCACTGCTGCCGTTCAGGACAAGATTCTTTTTGCCGTTCAGTATGAAGCCGCTACCATTCGCCTCGGCCGTGGTTGTGATATCCGCAATCTCGAACCGTGCTTGTGGTTCGGCGAAGGCGAGCGCCGCCTGCGTGCGTCCTTCGATAATGCCGGACAACCATTGCTCTTTCTGTTCCGCGGATGCGGCTCTTCGCAACACGCCGCCTGCCAGCACGACCGTCGCGAGATACGGCTCCACGACAAGCCCACGGCCGAACTGCTCCATCATGAGCATCAGCTCGATCGGGCCACCACCCAGGCCGCCGTCATCTTCTGCAAACGGCACAGCGGTCCAGCCCAGCTCGGCGTAGGTCCGCCAGAGTTCGCGGCTGTAGCCCTCACCAGCTTGCGCAATCCGCTGCCGGCTCTCGAAGTCGTAATCATTGTCGATGAATTTTGCGACGCTATCCGCAAGCATCGATTGTTCGTCACTGAGTGAAAAGTCCATGATGCCTACAAACCAAGAACGTGTTTGGCAATGATATTTTTTTGGATCTCGTTCGATCCGCCATAAATCGTTGCCTTTCGATTGTTGAAATATCTGAGTGACGATTTTGATTGCGCACTAAACGGAAATTCTTCATCGGTCGAAAATGGCAGTGCGTAGTAGCCGGCCGCCTCGACAAACAATTCGTCCAGCATTTGCTGAACGACCGTCCCCTTGATTTTCAGGATCGATGATTCCGGTCCGGGCGCGTTACCGACGGCGATTGCCGCAAGCGTGCGAAGTTCCGTGTATTCGAGCGCTTTGAGTTCGATCTCGACCGCTGCCAGCTTCCTGGCGAAGTGCGGATCCTCGATCAGCGGCGTGCCACCGTTGATCGATCTTCCCGCCTCACTCTTCAAATTGCGAAGGCGGTAGGTGGACTGCGGGACCGTCGCCATATTGGTGCGCTCATGTTGCAGCAATACCTTTCCGTAGGTCCAGCCCTTGCCTTCCTCGCCGATAAGGTTTTCAACAGGTACTTCGACATTTTCGAAGTGCACCTCGTTGATCTCAGCACCGCCGTCAATCGTGGGAATGGGCTTGACCGTGATGCCGGGCGACTTCATGTCGATCAGCAGGAAACTGATACCATCCTGCTGTCGCGCGACATCGGAACTCGTACGTACGAGGCAGAAGATCCAGTCGGCGTAATGAGCAAGGGTGGTCCACGTCTTGGTGCCATTGACGATGTAATGGTCGCCTGCTCTATCGGCCTTGGTTTTCAGAGAGGCGAGGTCGGAGCCGGATCCGGGTTCCGAGTAACCCTGGCACCACCAGTCATCGCTAGAGAGTATGCCCGGAAGAAAACGCTGCTTCTGCTCCTCGTTGCCGAAGGTGTAAATGATCGGGCCGACCATTTTCATGCCGAAGGGCACCAGGGGCTGGGCATTGATTCGGCCCATCTCGTTCTCAAATATGTATTTCTGAATCGTCGTCCAGCCGGTGCCGCCGTGTTCGACCGGCCAGTTCAATGCCGCCCAGCCTTTCTCGTACAGAATTTTTTGCCAGCGGATGATGTCGTCACGGCTGAGCGGCTTGCCGCTGTCCTGTCTTCGGCGAATGTCCTGCGGATATTCCTCTTCCAGGAACGTCCTGACTTCCTGTTGAAAGGCAAGTTCTTCGTCTGTGAAACTTACATGCATCCGATATTCATCCCCTGTTACCATCGGTGACGATCAAATTTCTTCAGTGGCCCAGCGACCGGGCAAGCAGTATAGCGAGGCATGCTGCAATGCACAAGAAAAGCTGGACCCGATATAAGTCCTTGATTTATTAGGCTCATATTTTGTTTTACATGGCGCTGGCATTTATTGCCGTGGCATTTTTGTATGCTTCGGTCGGCTTCGGTGGAGGATCGACCTATACGGCCCTCCTGATCGAGTCGGGTCTCCGTTACGAGCTCGTGCCGCCGATTTCATTGCTCTGCAATATCGTCGTCGTGACCGGCGGCGTATTTCATTTTGCGAGGGCAGGGCATCTCGATCTTCGTTTCGCGACGCCTTTTATTGTCACTTCAATACCTGCTGCGTTTCTCGGTGGCCTTATTCCTATCGAGGAAACGGGCTTCCTGGCAACACTCGGTTTTGCGCTCCTGGTTGCCGGCGCTCTCATGCTTCTCGATCGCCGTTGGGGTTCCGAAACCGGCGCAACGCAGTCCCTGGGACTGGCGACGCGCCTGTGCATGGGCGCGGTACTCGGCACCCTCGCCGGCATCACCGGCATCGGTGGTGGTATCTATCTGGCGCCCATGCTTCATCTCCTGCGATTGGCGGATGCAAAAACGGTTGCCGCAAGCTGTTCGCTTTTCATCCTCGTAAACTCTCTGGCTGGATTGGGCGGGCACCTGGTCAAGCTCGGCGGCCAGTCCGATGTCTTGCTCAATGTGTCTTATGTTGTACTTCCTCTGGCTGTTCTCATCGGTGGCCAGTTGGGCAGCAGACTGGGCGCGAATTGGCTGCCGGCCGCACCAATACGGCGCCTGACCGGATTCGTCATCCTGATCGTCTCGCTCAGGCTGCTTTGGCGCGCTTTTTAGCCGAAATTGAGGCTAGAATCACCGCATGGAGGCAGTCAACACCACTAATCCGAAAGACACAATGGGACGCCCTTTGCGCGATCTCAGGATTTCCGTGCTCGATCGCTGCAACTTCCGTTGTCCTTACTGCATGCCGGAAACGAAATTCCATGCGGATTATCAATTTCTCAAGAGACAGGAGTTATTGAGCCACGAAGAAATCGAGAGAATCGCTTCGGTGGCTGTTTCGCTTGGTGTCTCGAAGTTGCGATTGACGGGCGGCGAGCCGCTGCTCGACAAAAAAATCACCGACCTGATCGCAAGGCTCGCGCGTTTATCGGGCGTCGACGATTTTGCGCTGACCACGAATGGCACGCTGCTCGCGCCAGTCGCAGGCAAATTGAGGGCGGCGGGTCTGCAAAGAGTCACTATCAGTCTCGACAGCCTGGACGAGAAAACATTCAGCAGTATGAGCGGGCATCGCGGCGAACTGGCAACGGTGCTGGAAGGCATTGCAGCCGCCGAAGAGGCTGGACTAACTCCTATTAAGATCAACGTTGTCGTGCAACGCGGCGTGAACGACCAGCAGATTCTGAAGCTGCTCGAACACTTCAGGGGCAGCGGCCATATCGTGCGTCTGATCGAGTTCATGGATGTCGGCAACCGCAACGGCTGGCGTATCGACGAAGTTGTGCCATCGAAAGAACTCTACGATCGCATTCACGAGCGCTGGCCATTGAGAGCGATCGGTCGCAGCTACCCCGGCGAGGTGGCAAATCGCTACAGCTATCTCGACGGTCAGGGAGAGATCGGCTTTATCTCTTCAATTACCGAGCCGTTCTGCGGCAACTGTAATCGGGCGCGTCTGTCAGCGGATGGCGTGCTCTACACCTGCTTGTTCGCGACCAAAGGCAGCAGCCTCCGTGAGCCACTTCGAAGCGGTATCGACGATGAAGAACTTGCGGAATTGCTGTCTCGAATCTGGTTGAAGCGCAGCGATCGCTACAGCGAACTGCGCAAACCTGAGGCAGTCGAGCAACCGTTGATCCGCAAAGTCGAAATGTATCGAATGGGCGGTTGATGATGGGATCCAAGCTCAGTCACATTGACGAGGACAACCAGCCGACGATGGTGGATGTCAGTCACAAGGACTCGACCGACAGAGAAGCGCACGCCCGGACAATCGTCGAGTTTCCCGCCGCCGTGGCCGAGCAGTTCGCCGACGGCGAAATTCGAACGGCCAAAGGACCGGTCTTCGCCACCGCGATTGTCGCGGGCGTCATGGCATCGAAAAAGACTCACGAACTCATACCGTTTTGTCATCCGCTGGGCCTGGATAACTGCAAGATCACGATAGACATGGACGACATGCAGCATGCCGTCATCAATTGCCACTGCAAAGTTCATCACAAGACCGGCGTCGAGATGGAAGCGCTGACCGGCGCCACGGTCGCGGCGTTGACGATCTATGACATGTGTAAAGCGCTGTCTCACGACATCGTCATCGGCCAGACACGTCTGGTATCAAAAACCGGCGGCAAAGAGGATTACCACCTTGACGGCGAATGAGCAGGTATACGGCCTGGTACTCGCCGGTGGCCAGAGCAAGCGCATGGGCCACGACAAGGCATTGATTCGGGTCGACGGTGAGACACAGCTGAGCCGGGCCGTACGATTAAGCGAGGCATTCGTCGATCGGGTGTTTGTATCAACTCGCGCAGATCAGCAGGACGAGTCGGAACGAGGAAAGTTCGAGCAGATTGTCGACCGCTATGAGGACATCGGACCGATTGCCGGCATTTTGTCAGCCCTGGAAGAACATGGCGGTGTCGGCTGGCTGGTACTGGCCTGCGACCTACCGAACATCGATGAGGCCACGATTCGTTTCCTGCTCGACAACAAGTCCGGGGATCAGCCGTTTAGCGCATTCAAGAGCAGTTCCGACGGACTGCCGGAACCCCTGTGTGCTTTTTACGCGGCCGGTAGTGAAGCCATCATCAAAACGTTCATCGACGATGGCGTCGTTTGCCCGAGAAAAATGCTGATTCGCTCGGATACCTGTCTGCTCGATCAACCCAATCCGGCGGCGCTCGATAACATCAATACGCCCGAAGACCTGGCAAGAACCGGGCTTAAAGTCGCCTCATGAGCAAGTCCATTACGGTTCGTTACTTCGCGATATTTCGTGAACTCGCAGGTCGCGATGAAGAAACCATTTCGCTCGATGTAGAGACCGCGGCCGACGTGTTCGAGAAACTGAAAGACCGCCATCAATCATCGGAGCCACTGGGGCATTGCAAGGTTGCTATCAACGACGAGATGGCGGACTGGACCACGGCCGTTAATGACGGTGATACCGTACTCCTGTTTCCACCCGTAGCCGGTGGTTGATGTGTTCAGAATGACGGATAAAACCATAGACCCTGACGCGCTTCGGCGCGAACTGTTCGATGCGGGTGCCGGCGCCTATGTCGGATTCGAGGGCTGGATTCGAAATGAGAATGAAGGTCACCGGGTCGAAAGGCTGGAATACGAGTCATACGAGCCCCTGGCCGTCAGCGAGGGCGAAAAAGTGATCGCGGAAGCGCGAGCGAAATTCCCGCTACTTCATGCCCATTGTGTGCACCGCAGCGGCATGCTCGAAATTGCTGAGTGTGCCGTCTGGGTCGGCGTCTCGTCCGCACACAGGGACGAGGCGTTCAATGCCTGCCGCTACATTATCGATCAGGTCAAGGTGCGTTTGCCGATCTGGAAAAAAGAGCATTACGCCGATGGCAATTCAGGCTGGGTCAATTGTGAACGATGCGGCGAACACGCACATCCGTCAGCGGTATCGCTCTAGCTTTTTGTTAGCCCGGCCAGATCTTCGGGCGTGTCGATGTCGATTGCGCCCTCGCCGAATTCAATACCGGTGACCGGACAATCGGGTTCGTTCAATAACGCCCGAGCTCCCTGGTCGCCCTCGAGTTTCATCAGGCGGCCAAAACAGGAAGCGGGAAAGATAACTGGTGGGCCCTGTACGTCCGAGTATTCACTGGCGACGATACCGTCGGGCGTCTTGTGCCATTCATCGATGAGTGAGCACAAGTGCTTTTCGGTGACCAACGGCTGATCGGCCAACAGCAGCAAGACGGCGTCTGCGGATTCCGCGACCGATGCGACACCGCTGGCGATTGAACTCGCCATGCCCGAGGCATATTCATCGTTACGAACGATGATTCCCCGTTGCGGTCCGCACGCGGCCAGGACTCGTTGCCAGTCATTGCCGACGACGAGGACAGTGTTGTCACCGCAAACCACCTCAGCAAGGCGAACGGCACGCCGGACCAGTGTCTCGTTAGCAAAGTCCGCGAGTTGTTTGGTCGAACCGAAGCGCTTGCTTTCGCCGGCCGCGAGGATGATCGCAAATGTTGAGTGCTCAGGCATAGGGTGGAGTATAAATGTGCAGCATTTTCAAGTCTGTCCGAACAGCAGAAACAAAGGCTTTAACGTGCTCAATATCCTTTTTCTGCAATATAAAGAGCCTGCAAAACTTGCCCTGATCCCGGCATCTGTGTATCTGTTGTCTTGTAATTGAAGTGCAGCGCCGGCGTTCCAGTACAAGACGAAAGGCGAAACTCCATAAAGGGAATCCGTATTGCACCTGATCAAGTCAATCGAAGACGCTAAGGCGCTGGAAGGCAAGGAAGTCGGGCTGTCCGATTGGGTCGAGATCGACCAGCAGAAAATTGACCGCTTCGCCAAGGCGACCGG
>CAYLSX010000010.1:0-32683 GCA_964386685.1 uncultured Woeseiaceae bacterium
TTCTCGATGGATAGATTCAGATCAGACATTAGTAATGATTAGCGACAACAATAATATTTATCTTAACGATGTGGGAATTCTTTGTGCTCTTGGGTCTGACAGAGAACAGGTGAAAGACAATATGTTACGAGGATACCAAGGAGGCATGACGGAATCCTCCGATTATTCTCAAGAGCCGTTGGTCCTTGGCGTTGTGCAAGATCAATTGCCAGAAATTCCCCAGTCTTTGTCACACTATGCTTGCCGCAACAACCAAATGCTGCTGAATGTCATGGAGCAAATCAGACCAAAACTGGAAAAATATTTACAAGGACTGGCCGCGGATCGGGTTGGAGTCGTACTGGGTACCTGCACGGGTGGCAATGCCGAGGCGCAGGATTTTCTGGACGACTATTCTCAACAACAGGCAATGCCTTCGAATTTCAATCCTGATATTACGTTTATGGGTGATTGTGCCGATTTCGTAGCGGACTATCTGAACCTCCGAGGGCCCAGATATGTGATGTCCACGGCTTGTTCCTCCAGTGGCAATGCCATGGCAAGCGCGGCGCGCCTGATCAAATGCGATCTTTGCGATGTGGTTGTCGTTGGCGGCGCCGATGCCTTGTGCTCTCTAACGGTTCGGGGATTTTCGGCGTTGGGGGTCGTTAGCGATAGCGTCTGTAATCCTTCGAGTGTCAATCGAAAAGGCGTAAATATCGGTGAAGGAGCGGCCCTGTTCATCATGTCGAAGAAGGCCGCTGGCGTACGACTCGCTGGTGTGGGCATTTGCTCAGAGGCCTTTCATATCTCAAAGCCCCGAGCCGATGGCAGCGGAGCCGAGAAAGCCATGTCGCTGGCATTGCACAACGCAGATTTGACCGCTGCAGATATCCACTATGTCAATTTGCATGGCACAGCGACCGAACTCAACGACGCCATGGAAAATTTGGCGGTGAACAGCTTGTTCGGATCCGACGTGCCGTGCAGCTCAACGAAAAGCATGACCGGCCACGCCCTGGGCGCCGCCGCCGCAATAGAGGCCGCAATCTGCTGGATGTTGCTCGAAAATAATGCCGATAACGTCAGATTGCCGGTACATTGCTGGGATGGCCAGTCCGACGCAAACCTGGCGGCCTTAAACC
Organism: uncultured Woeseiaceae bacterium; assembly: GCA_964386685.1. Taxonomy (GTDB): domain Bacteria; phylum Pseudomonadota; class Gammaproteobacteria; order Steroidobacterales; family Woeseiaceae; genus JACZWL01. Next base: position 1,125 of record CAYLSX010000010.1, read on the forward strand.
TGGTTGAGCCTGAACAGGAGACTCTGGAGCTAAAGCATTGCATGAGCAACTCCTTTGCCTTTGGCGGGAACAACGCATCACTCATACTTGGCAGAGCTTAAGTAATCCTGGGAGAGGAATTCATGTCGGCGAGCAAATATGACGTCGCAATTGTGGGTGGTGGATTGGCTGGCCTGTCGCTGGCGATTCAGTTGTCCCAGCGTATGCCATCGTTGTCCGTGCTTGTCGTCGAGAGCAATCCGCACCCTGTTCCAGAAGCGGCCCATAAAGTCGGCGAATCCCTGGTGGAGCTTGCCACTTACTATTTTTCCAAAGTCCTCGGGCTCAAGAAGCATTTGGATGAAGAGCAGTTGCCGAAACTGGGATTACGGTTCTTTTTTCATACGGATGAGGAAAAAGCGCGAGGCGACAGATTGCTGGAGGAATGTGTGGAGCTGGGCGCCAATCAATTTCCGCCTAGTCCAAGCTATCAAATAGATAGAGGCATTTTCGAAAATTACCTGGCAGAAAAGTGCCAAGAGCTCGGGGTTGTCTTCCTGGATAATGTGAAAGCGCGCAGGATCGAGGTATCAGGCTCTGACGAACCTCATCTTGTCGAAATAGAGCACAAGGAAACCAATACTTGCGAAACCATTGAAGCTAAATGGGTTGTTGACGCTTGCTCCCGCGCTTCCATTCTAAAAAGGAAATTAGGGCTGAAGAAGGAAAGCGCCCATAAGGTTAGCGCGGCCTGGTTCCGAATCGGAGAGAAGCTGGACATCAGCGACTGGTCGGATTCGGACGCATGGATTGGCGATCATCGGGGAGACAATTCGCGTTGGTTCAGCACCAATCACCTCATGGGGAAAGGTTACTGGGTGTGGGTCATTCCCTTGTCTTCAGGTTCTACGAGTATTGGTATCGTTGCCGACAACAAAAGCCACCCGCTGAATTCCTATAACTCCATCGACAAAGCCATGGCCTGGCTGCAGCAAAATGAACCACATTGCGCCAAAAACATTTCTCCGTACCTGGACCGATTACAGGATTTCCGATTCCTGCAAAACTTCAGTCACGGCTGCAAACAGGTCTTCTCGGATGAACGCTGGTTTTTGACTGGCGAAGCCGGTGTTTTTCTTGATCCGTTTTATTCTCCGGGAAGTGATCTCATTGCTATTAGCAATACCTTTGTTACCAATATTATCGAAGCCGATAACGGCGGCGACAATGTAAGTGGAATGGTCGCTATTCTGAATACCTTCTATCAGAATATCTGTGAAAATACGCACCGAATTTACCAGGACAAGTACGAGATTTTCGGCAATGCCTTGGTAATGTCGGCCAAAATAACCTGGGACTATTCGATCTACTGGTCATTTACGGCCTCGCTCTTTATGCAAGGTGTGTTTTTCGATTTCAAGCAGTTGTTTGCGCTGAGACAGCAGTTTGAGTATCTCGGGCAGTTAAACAAGGAAATGCAAGACTTTTTCCGGGAATGGAATTGGAAACCTCAGGCTCGCTGTGAGTCTGTATACATGGACCAATTTGAAATGCCGTTCTTGCGAGAACTAAATGCCGGACTCTATGATCAGCTGGACGACGATGCGTTTGCCAGGAAGTTTTTACAAAACATTGAAGAATTGAAACTGCTAGCTCGCGATATTGTAGAGTACGCGGTGAATCGACATGACGACCTTGGTGTCATTCGGGCGCAGATGACCTCACTCGAAGAATTGCCACAGAACTCGGACAGCGAAGAAAGCAGCGTCGCTGCGATGTTGAACAGAATTCAGCCAACTCTATCCCCTCAACTTCCCGAGTCGGCCAGCGGAGCGGCATCCTAATAGGCAACAGAGAAGCGTTTCCTTACGTGCGCTGAATTCTCTGCCTCATCGATCAGTGCAACCGCGTAGTCTTCCATGGAAATTTTGCTTTTGCCCTTTTTGTCCAGGAGCATCTGATCGCCGCCGATTCGATAAGTCCCCGTGCGTTTTCCCGGCTTGAATTTTCTGGCCGGACTAATATAAGTCCAACTTACATCGTCGGCCGCACGCAGAAATTCAAGCGTTAACAGGTGGCCCTCAATCTCCTGACGGATGAAACGGGGCATGAATATGGGCAGCTTGTCTGCATAAAGCACGCCAGGTTCGACCTCCAGAGAGCCTGCACCACCTACATAAATCAGGCGCGGGGCGCTGTCGCCCATATTGCGTAGAACGCCGACAACAATATCCGCGGCCATGCGGTGAACGGTATCTTCAGGTGCCTTTGAACCGGCAACGCTTCCCCGAACGGAGACGACGACGACATCCTGGCCGGAAATCAGTCCGGCAACACTATCCCGATCGAGGATATCGCCCTTGGCGGCCGATAGCCGGGCGTGTTGCTGTTTGATTTGGGTGGGATCACGCGAGACGGCGATGACATCGTGCCCGCGCTCCAGTGCTTCATTGACGACGCGGCTACCTACCCTGCCGGTCGCTCCATAGACGATGATCTTCAATCCATCCGGCGTTGCCGAATGTCCCACGGAGACGAGACCAATCGCCACGATCATTGCGAGGAGAATGACTGCAAGATCAAATCCAGAGGCGGTGCAATGCCCAGCGTATCTTCGCGTATTTCTTTTCATGGATGAATGCCCTTCATTTCACATAAGCAGACAATCCTTGCGCAAATTGGTGCAGGGATTTCGAGCCTGACATGCCATATTGAGCAAGTGCAAAAGTATTTTTATCAATAAATTCCGTAACTTGTAAGCTAAAAGTAATGTTGGAAATAGCCAACTAATTTCCAAAAGCCGCTGCGTGACTGAAGCCTTCCGGGGTAAGCCCGTTGTACACACGCTACAAAATTATTGCTCCGCGATTCCAACAGTATGCAATGGATCAACGTTTTCTTCGCCGATTTTTGTCAAATTGGTGGCCTCGAATTGCTTTGTTAGTCTGATGTGCATGATGTCATTAAATAGAATGAATATACGCCCGGCGATATTTGTGCTGCTCGCCATCGCTTTCGCAGGATGTAGTCAAACGTCGTCCGAGAATGTAACGACGCAGGGTATCTTCGCCGATATTCGCGTCATAGCGGAAGGCAACGGCGCCACTGTCGTCAAAGCGCAGTTGCAGGTCGGCAATGGCGGCATCAATCGGACGCAGCTGATTCTTGCTCCCGGAGATACATTAACGACGACCGCCAACGGCATTCAGAAGACCATGGTCAGGGACACCTCTCTGATTGGCGAGGTGGAGTACTGGACGAGCTTTCCGTTTGCCGACGCCGACACGCTCTATACGGTTGCCTTCAATCGCGCCAATGGCATGAGTGCGCCTAACTCGAATGTCACGCTGCCTGACGGATTCGTCGTCATGACGCCAGTGAATGCCACTGTGTTCAGGACCGGCGAAGTCATCGGCGTAAGTTGGGCGCCTTCCGGCACTGTGACCGTGCCGTCCATTTCGATTACCGTCGATTGCGTCCTTACGACCGGTATCTTTATTTCAGAGTCGCGTAACCTGTCACCGTCGACAGATAGTGGCGCGTCGTCAATTGCCGTTGATTCCGTCATCCCGTCCGGCCCCATCGACACAAATCAACTCTGCGAAGCAACGGTCTACCTGTCACGGCAGCGTTACGGTAACCTGGATACGAATTATGGCGAAGGCGGGACAATCAGCGCCGAGCACCATAATCGCAGCACGTTCTTCGTCGATCCCAAACCGTAGGAACTGACGGTACTCAGGGGATCTTTCTACAATGCAGTAGTGTATGTCCGATGCCGAGTCCATCGTGCTGCGCAGCGATGCTCAATCCGGACTTCTCCGCGATGTCGATAATGTCCCTCGAGTGGTACATGCGACTCTTGCCATTGGCGATACAGGTAAAATAGAGAGACGTCGCGTTAAGGCTGTATGCACCAGCATGATCCTGTTGACGATCCCAGAATGTCTCCAGAATGAAGAGTGACGATTCTTGGTCCATGACGGCAACAGCTTTTCTCAATATCTCGGCGATTTGTGTTTCAGAGAAACAATCAATGAATTGACTCATCCAGATCGTATCCGCACCTGAGGGCAGACTCTGTTGTGGATCGAGGACGTCGATATCGTAGGTATCGATTCGATCAGGGTGGGTGCTGTTGCGCTGGACATTATCCCCGGCCAGGGCTGTTTGCTCTGGAAGGTCGACGATGGTGACACGAACGTCGGGGTCGTACTCGACGCAATGATTCGCCCAAACACCGGTATTTCCGCCGACGTCCAAAATATGCGAGGGTTTGGTTTCAAACACATGAGATAGAGCATCCGGGAAGGCTGTCCCCGAATAGAAATGGTCGAAATCGAACCAACTCTCCTTCGCGGGTGAAGGGAGAAGAGATAGGCCCGGGTAGATCGTCGGCCAGTCGCCGAATATTTTCAATCCCTCCGGCTTGTTGTTCTTGATCGATGCCATGAGGTGGTGCATCGCTTCATAACATACGTCGTGGGCAAAATTCACGTTGACCTGTGTCATTCGGTCTACCAACAAAAAGTGACCGACCTTATCAAGCGCATAGCGGTCATCGTTCATCCACACCACATTCATCGTCAGGCCCATATCGAGCAAGACTTTGACGCCATATTCACTGATGTCGAGTGCGTCTGCGAGGTCGCGCGAGTTTACTCCGTCTTCTCCGGCCTTCGAGACCCTCTCAAGTATTCCCAGGCGCAGCAAACAGACTACCGCCTGGAAGCCGATCGCAGAAAACGCGATTTTCTGTGCTTCTGAAATGGCCTGGTACGCGGTGAGCTCGGCTGGTTGCTGGTATTTTTTCATCACGTATTTCGTAGCCGTCTATTCAACTGCTGCGGCATTTACGATGCTATGCAGCTGTCGTAGTTTTCGGTCATGGTTTCTGACGAAGGGATTATCCAGATCCCAGACATAACCTGCGAGCGCAGAGCAAATCATACTCTTGAACTCCGGATTGACGTCCGATGTGAAGAAAATGTCATGCAGCGTGCCGTCATACCAGGCGTTGACAAACGAACGGAATGTGTCAATTCCCCGTGCCATGAAATCCGCGTACTCACCTTGCCAGTCGACAGACTCGCCACTGAATTGCCGAATGATGACTTTTGAAGCCTGGCTGGCGGATTGCATTGCCAACGCGACGCCCGAAGAAAAGATCGGATCCAGAAACTCCGTCGCATTACCGACGATGCAGTATCCCTCGCCGAACAACTGCTTGATACCGATGGAATAACTTTCGATTGTTATCGGCTCAAATAGCAGCTCGACATCAGACAGTCGGCGGTTGGCATTGGAATTCGATTCAAAAATTGCCCGGAGGCACGCTTCCGGGTCACCAGGTTGCGTATCGTAAAAATCTCGTGGCGCGACAACGCCAACCGAAGTGCGTCCGTCGGCGAATGGAATTATCCAGATCCACACATCGGCTTGATGAATGATGGCCCAGATCCGTCCGGAGTCCGTGCCGGGAGGACGCCTGTCGCCAGTGACATGCGTGAAAATTGCGCGACGGGTCGGCTGATCCGATGGCGAGTCCAGATCGAGCAGGCGAGGCAGCACTCTGCCATAACCACTGGCATCGACGATGAAACGGCTCCGAACATCAGTCCTCGTACCATCAGGGGCTTCTATGCCCAATTGCGGTGATCCGCCGACTTCGACGTCACTGACACCGTGCTCGAAAAAGATCGGCACACCTTGAGCCTGTACACCCTCTGCCAGCACATTGTCGAAGTCCGCTCGCGGCACCTGCCATGTCCATGTCGTACCGTCAGTGAACTGCTGACTGAAATCGAAATCGCAGACATCCTCACCACGCAAGAATACTGCGCCTGTTTTAATCTGAAAACCTTGCGACTGTACCCGGTCGAATAATTTCGCCTCCGTCAATACATCGTTACAGATCGGCAACAGGCTTTCGCCGATCACGAATCTCGGAAAAGCGCTGCGCTCAAATACAGCAACATTCAGCCCGGCTGCATTAAGCAAGGCGGCAGCTATTGTTCCTGCCGGACCGGCTCCGATGACGGTTACGTCGTAACTGGCATCTGGTCGCAGCTTATCGCGCAAGGTCATTCGTCTTTGCTATCGCCCGGAATCCGCTACCGACTACAGGATTCTCAACACCAGGGGCCCAGCATTCGAACCTGACTTCCTGCAGCGAGAAGTGCCTGGTAGCGAGCGCCAGGAGTGCCTCGCCCATCGCGTACAGGCCGAGGCTATCGATCGAATCATCTGCAATGCTGGCCTCGATTTCCGGCGGCAGCACTTTGAAATAAAATCGATCCAGGCCGCCCAGGCCGACGCCGATTGCCTTCATGCAAGCCTCTTTGAGGACCCACAGCATTTGAAAACGGTCCGCCGGCTGCGTCGCAAGCCAACTTGCTTCCTCACTGGAGAAGTAGCTTCGGGCGATCTCCCTGGTCCTGCGGCCGCGCCTGGGCACCTCCAGATCGATGCCGATATCGCCGCATCCTGTGACGGCACAGGCCACCAGGTTGCCGCTGTGCGTAATGCTCACAGCCGGGCCATCGATGCAGCTGGGCTTGCCTTCCTGCGACGTGGTCAGTCTATGAGTTGCAGCGGGTTTGCCGGTCCAGTGTTGCAGTGTATGTCGCAGCAATGCCCTGCCGCATAAATACTCTTGTCGGCGCCGCCGCGAACCGACTTCAGGGAGATGCTGTAAATCTGCGGGTGGAATGAGGGCCAACTCGGCGGCTGTAAGCTCGCGGAGCGTCGTGTAGGCAACCAGGACCGAAGGGACGCTCGTCATGACTCTAGCTCCAACGTTTGAGAACCAGCGACGTATTCACTCCACCGAAAGCGAAATTGTTGTTCACGACATACTCGGTCGACAGCCGACGTGGCTCTTCAACGATGTAGTCCAGCTCTCCGCAGCGGTCGTCGAGATTTTCAAGATTCAATGTCGGCGTGAACTCTTCGTTGTTCATCATCTCGATTGCGAGCCAGGCCTCTTGTGCGCCGCAGGCGCCCAGAGTGTGTCCGAAATAGCTCTTCAGTGAGCTGATTGGCATCTTGCTGCCGAATACCGCGTTGGTCGCCTGCGTTTCGGCAATGTCGCCGAGCTCGGTCGCCGTGCCGTGTGCGCTAACGTAGCCGATCGCTGCAGGATCGAGTTCCGCATCCTGCAAGCCCATGCGCATTGCATGCTCCATCGTCGCTGCGGTTGGCTGAGTTACATGCGAAGCGTCGCAGTTGGTCGCAAAACCTGTGATTTCAGCAATAATTTTCGCACCGCGTGCCTTCGCGAATTCCAGGTCCTCCAGCACAAAGCTGGCCGCCCCTTCGCCGATGACCAGGCCGTCCCTGTCTCTGTCAAACGGTCGAGGCGTCTTTTCGGGCGTGTCATTCTGCACACTCGTCGCAAACAGGGTGTCGAATACGGCCGCTTGTGTCGCAGACAATTCCTCGGCACCTCCGGCTACCATGACTTTCTGCTTGCCATGTTTGATCGCCTCGTATGCGTAGCCGATAGCCTGACTGCCCGAAGTGCACGCGGTCGAGGTGGCGATCAGGCGGCCGCGAATCTTGAAAAACAGCCCTGTGTTGACGGCGGCCGTATGGCTCATCATGCGAATGTAACTCGTTGCATTGATATTGCTGGTGCTGTGATCGTGCAGCATGGCCGCAAAGTCGGCGATCGCATCGGGCGTTCCGGAAGACGATCCGTAAGCAATTCCGGTCTCACCACTACTGATGACCGGATCGTCCAGCAGGCCGGCCTGCTCCAGGGCACGCTCGCTGGTCACGGTGGAAAACAGCGAGACACGCCCCATCGAGCGTATGCGCTTTCTTGTGTAGTGGTCTGGCAGCTCGAAATCCTCGATCGGACCGCCGAGATTGGTATTCAGGCCTTCATACTTGGCCCATTCTTGCATATTGCGGACACCGCTTTGCTTTTCGCGCACCCTCTTGCTGATGCTCTCCCAGTCGCTGCCGAGCGAGGTCAAACCGGACATACCCGTAATGACGACGCGTACGCTCATGTAAGCCCACCGTCTATGCATATCACCTGCCGGGTAATGTAGCTCGCAATATCCGACATCAGATAGGAAACCAGGCCCGCGACTTCGTCGGGCTGACCTATGCGCCGTGCCGGAATCAGTTTCATTGCGTGGTCGATCTCTGCATCGGCCGTCATGGCGGTTTCAATGAGGCCCGGGGCAACACAGTTGACCGTAATCTTTCTTTTGGCCAGCTCCAGAGCCAAAGCTTTTGTAGCACCGATGATTCCCGCCTTTGCCGCGCTGTAATTCACTTGCCCACGATTCCCCATCACACCCGCCACGGACGAAAGCGCGACGATTCGACCGCCGTTCCGTGCCCGCACCATCGGCATCACACAGGGCTGAATGACGTTGTAAAAACTGCCCAGATTGGTGTCCATCACTACGTCCCACTCTTCACCGGATAAGGCAGGAAACGCGTTATCCCGACACGTTCCTGCATTGTTAATGACCGCATAATATGCGCCATGTTCCTCTATGTCTGACTCGATAGTCTGCCTGCAAGCATCACGGTCAGATACGTCGAATTGCACCTGCCGCGCATGTGCGCCAGCATCTTCGATCGAACGCGCAGTCTCATCGGCGCCGTCCCGGTCCGAATGATAATGGACGACGACGTCAAATCCATCGCTGCCCAGCCGGCAGGCAATAGCCTGGCCAATGCCTTTACTGGCTCCCGTGACGAGTACAGATCGGCTCATTTCGATAGTTTACCGGCCCAGAAGTCATTCAGGCTGTCTTTATCGGGCTGATAGACATTGATCGTTGCGGTGGCGACAGGTCGGTCGGTCTCTATGGAGCAGGCGAACGCGCCCAGGCCGGACTCGGAGAATAGCTGTTCCGCCAAAACCGTCAGCGTTTCGCCCAGTGGAAAGCGGTCGACGGTACATTTGTAGGCGCGCGTTCCCAGAAGAAATCCGAGCAGTGGCGGCTCTCCACGAAGACGGCCTTGCGCGCCGGCATGCGCCGCAACACACTGCGCCATATACTCGATCCCGACCCAGCCCGGCACGCCATCGTCCTCGCAGAAGGGACATTCGCGACGCACTGTAATCTCGGTGATCAGTTTTGTCTCTTCGTATGATACGACTCGATCCAGCAATACCATCGGCGGCTCGTGAGGCAGCAATTCTCGAACAGGTGTGTCGGCGAAATTCATGCGGCGTGTCCTATGATGACGCTGACGTTACTGCCTCCAAAGGCGAAGGAATTTGACATGAACAGGTCGCGATTCCAATGCGCATTATCCGAAGTTAATGCGATGGCCGGCAGTTCCGGGTCCGCCTCACCATCCCAGAGGTGACGCGGCAGGCGCCGGTCCCGGTTGTGCTCGTCCAGTAACAACCAGCACAAACCGATCTCCTGCGCGCCGGCTGCTCCGAGCGTATGGCCTATCTGACTCTTCGTGGAACTGCAGGGTGTCTGCAGGCCGAAGATACTTGCCACGACACGACTTTCCATCTCATCGTTTTTCTCGGTAGCGGTGCCATGGAGATTTATATAGCCGATCCGATCGGGCGATATGCCGGCGTTATCAATCGCCTGACGGATTGCCAGTTCCGCTCCCTTGCCCGATGGGTCGGGGGCCGAAATGTGATACGCGTCCGAGGACTCACCCACTCCGGCCAATCTGATCGGCGCCTGGCCTCGCGTGAGGAGAAATAGCGCCGCTCCTTCGCCCACATTGATGCCATTGCGGTTGGCACTGAACGGGTTGCATATACCTGGCGTCAGCGATGACAGCGCATCAAATCCATTGACGGTCAGTCTGCACAAACTGTCGCAGCCACCGACGATCGCCACATCGCACAGGTCTGCCTCCAGCAGCCGCTCGCCTGCTGCGAATACTTTTGCCGATGACGAGCACGCCGTCGATATCGTATAGCGAGGCCCATCGAGTCGAAGATAACGCGCTAAAAACTCGGCCGCCGTGCCGATCTCTTGCTGCCGGTAGTGGTAGGCAGCGAGCATCTCGCCCTGGGATTTGTGTGCATCCATCGCCTCCTCGCCGGCGGCGATGCCTGAGGTACTGGTACCGATCAGTACGGCAACACGTTCAGAGCCATATTCTGAACGAAGCCGACGGATCGGCTCTTCAATCTGAGAAACTGCCGCGACCAACAATCGATTATTTCGACAATCGAACTCCGAGAACTCCGCCGGAAGTTCGTCGAGAGGGCCGGTGACCGTACCGACCAGGCTCTCCCTGCCCGTCAACAACGGGCCCGTCGGCAACATTCCCGACTGATCTTCCTGCAATAGTCCATTGAGCACCGCGGTCTTCCCGGTACCAAGCGCGTTGATGATACCCAGATCAGCCAGATAAAGGGTCATGATTCCGTGAATTCCGCGGTGCGAATATCCAGCTGGTATCCTCGTTCAAGATGTTTGAATCGCGTTCTCCCGGTCTTGGCGTCCGGTGTTTCATAGGATATTTCAATCAACGGCTCACCGTCACGCGACACGATCCTGCTGTCATGACTTTCGGATACCTCGAGCGCTGCACCCCGCAGGCGCGCACTCACCCATTCCGCGTCCCAGGTCGCTAGCAGGACATCTGCCAGCAAATACTCCGCATTGACGCCATGCCGATCGACCATCCCGTGAGCGCGCAATGTGGCGCCATCGTAGGAAATGGAAAACAGCGTGCCGCCCCACATGGTTATCGCGACAATCGTAATCTTTCCCGGGCGCACCTCGAGCTGTGCCTGAAACGATAAACTATGTTCCTCGTAATCAGCTACCAGTAACTGCGTCGCGTCGAAGCTTCGGGTAATTTCCTCGGCTCTGGGTAGCATCAGGTACACGGCCTTCGCAATCTCTACTCGCTCCACATTCCGCTGCACGGGGACCGTGCTGCATGCATAGCTCAGCAGAGCACAGAACAGCGTAATTACCCGCAATGAGGTAGGAGTCACGATCATTCGGCTGGCAGTCTCGTGCGCTCGAACACAGCAAGGGGAGATAGTAAATAGGCGCAAGCGATGCCGATCAATACGGTAAAACCAAATGAATGCACGGCAAACGTGCTACTCAAGGACAACAGACCGAAGGAGAGCATCGTCGTGAGTGCCGATAGCGTGATCGCGAACATCGTGATGCGGCGATCTCCGCGAGCCTCGGCGAGGAACAACGTGAAATCTATGCCGATACCCAGAACGAGGATCATTGCTAAAAAATTAAATAAATTCAATGAATTACCGAGAACAGAAATAATAATCAGCGCCAACGCTCCGGCGAATACCGGAGGAATGAGTAACACCACGGCTTGTCGCAATCCGTATCGAGTTGCCAATCCGAGCAGAATAATGGCATACGCCGCTGCCAGAACCCAGGTAACCCTCTCGCGGTACTGACCGAACAGACTGGACATCTCCTCCGCCTTGTTCGCGACGACAACGGACGGAAAATCCGCAAGCGCCTCTCTCAAACTGAGCGTGTCTTGCAAACCGTATAGCAATACGATCGAAGCACTCTTGTCAGTGCCGACGTCCAGCCAGAGATTGCGAAACTGTTCCGAGACAGGATCCTCGAGCCAGGTATCAATCTCGAGTGCCTCTGACTCCTTTGTAAGGTCGGCGAGCACGCTGGCCGTCATATCGTCGGATGCGCCCAGAGACTCGAAATAGTTCGCAAGTTGCGTACTGACCAGATTGCTGTATGCCGCGAGGCTTTGCGCCTGTCGCGCTTTTGACGGCACCCACCGTGAGACGGCCTGGTAGCTGCCGAGCGCGCCGTCCTCAATCATGTTGTCGAGACTCAAGCGCAGTGATTCTTCGAGTTGCAACACGTCATCGTCGGACGAGGCGGACACGAGCAGGAACGTGCTACCCGGATCTACGCCGAGAACTTCTCTGATCATCGCCTCCTGCCGTTGCAAATCTTCAGGCTGGGCCTGCAGGACGCTGACGTCATCGTTTGTCTCGATCAGTCGAAAACCGGCAATGATCGCAAGTGCCAGGGTGCCGACGATCAGATAGCGATAGCGCGAGCTTAAGCTTAGCCAGACGCCCAGGTACCATCCCGCCGTGCGTGGAAAAAACGAGCGCTCATCGACATTGAGCCGGCGTCGCCACAGACTGCAGCAGCAGATTAGCGTCAGGTAGGCACCCAGCAAGCCGGCACTCGAGAACAGGGCGAGCTGCTGAAGCCCGGGAAATGGCGCGACCGTCAGCGCGAGATATGCCAGTACGCTCGTTAACAAGCCCAGCGTAATCCCCATGAAAATATTGCGAAGACCTTTGTCCGGCGTCCAGTCCTCGCCACCGAAGGCATCTTCTGCCGCATAGTGAAAACTGTAATCGACGGATACACCGATCAGGCTGGCGCCAAAGACGAGCGTGAACAGGTGCACGAAGCCGAATACCGCGAGGGTAATCGCCAGGGCGAAAAGACACCCTGATACGACGGTTAAAACGATCAGCGTTAGCGGCCGTATTGACCGGAATGTCAGGAGCACGAGCAACAGGAGTCCGAACAAAGATCCCAGTCCTATAACGGAGATTTCGCTCTTTGCGCTTTGCGTACCTGCGTGGGCGTAGAAAAAGAATCCGCTCTTCAGGATATCCAGACCCGGCTGAGACGCAATTACCTCGGCGGTGGCCCGCTCCAGATGTCTGGCAAGCTCATCCTGTTCTTCTATCGAGAGCGCGGACGCTATCATGCGCGACGTGACAAGAACGTAGTTCAGGCCAGTGTGCTCGGCGACAAGAAAGGCACCATCGAGTCGCAGCGAACCGCCGGCGGGCTGCAGCGCCAGCAGGCTGTCGGACAGCAGAAAAAAGGGATCTTTGACTAATGACTCACTACTTACAGCACCCATCGGGCTGTATATCGTTGCCTTGGCATCCCTGACAATTTCAGCAGCGTCCCCGACGACAGCTTCGAGCTGATTATCCGACAGCATCTGGCGGCGGTAGGGAAAGTAAAAACTCGCAATCGTCGCGAACTGGCCAATATCGACCCGAGCGATGGCGGAATCGATCAACCGATGCAGCCGTAATTCCCGGCCGACCTGCTCGGCACTGGCCTTGGCTATCTCCCGGTCCGTATGGCCGACGAGAAACAGCAGCTGCGCGCCTAGCTCACTCTCCACGACGCGCGTCGCTTCCTCCTTAAGCGCATCGTAGTCCGAGTTCGGCAGCAGTTCGAATATATTGCTTCTGAGCCAGTTCCCGCTTCGGACCGCCGATGCAGTCCAAACGAGGGTCGCACTCATCACGATCAGCCACGCGATCAGGGAAGCTTTACCAGGCGTAAAGTTCGATCTCATGCTCAGTCAGCTGTTCCGGACTCGTTTGCAGATCAAAGAATCGGATTGTCATCTCGTCCGATACACCGCTCGACACACTGATCTGGTCAATACGCTCTCGCCCTTTGAGTGTGATTTGTCTGATGGCCTTGGACAACGGAGACCTTGTCGGCGTCAGTCCGATCTCCCAAGTCTCGTTGTCCTGTTCGAATCGGACCGTGAAATTGTCTTCCAGGTCCTCATGCTGTCCGCGGAACATGTTGAGAAAAATTTTGCTGATTGCGACGACCACGGGTTGCCTGGATGAATCAACGCTTTTCACCGGCCCATCTGCTATCCGCTCGGCCACCCGTTTGCCATCGGCAACAATCACATTGTCGAACGGTTTCTCCTGCTGCCACTGCAGCCCGCTCTCGGAAAGTAGAAACCGGCCACTCGAAGTGAGTGGGCGACTCAAATCCGCAATTTGTCTTGTCTGGCTATAGTTGCCTCTTAGCACACCGGGCTTCGACAGCCTCTCGGCCACAAGCTCGAGCGTCAGCCCGGTGTCGTCAGCATTCCCGGCTGCAGCCGAAGCTGCCAGAATGAGTAGCAACGACAGTAATGCCGGTCTCAGGCGCACCGGCGTACCTTGTCGATCAGTATCTTCGGACTGGCAAAGCACATTTCATTAGTACTCTGATCCACTGCCACCTGAACCGTATAGCCTTTGGTCAGACGCTCGCCGGACCCGGCATCGGTGATCAGATAGGCAATCTTGAGGCGAATGTCGTACTCCTGCAAAGTGGCCTTTACCTTGACACGTTGGCGAAACACCGTCGGTTTGGCGAACTTGACCCGCGTGTCGACGACGGGCCAGGAGTAACCGGAATCATTCATCTGCAGGTAGTTGTAGTCGATCTTGTCCAGCAAGGCACAGCGCGCCAGTTCGAAGTACCGGAAATAGTTTCCGTGCCAGGTTACGCCGGCCGGGTCGGCGTCGTGAAAAGGAATTTCGACATCTACCTCTGCGGCAATATCAACATCACACTTCGTCATATAGTTTCCACGTTCGATTCCGAATCATTGCCGTGAATCCTCTGAGCTCCGCGTCTAACGCACGATCCTCGGTCAAGAACTCGAAGTCGGCAAATACCGATTCCTTCATTTCCAACAGAGTCGGCAAGAGGTGACTGTCATCCAGCTCTCCGGCACGCAGCCGAAGCTCGAGTGCCTGCACAGACGCCAGCAGTACGGCGGCCGCCACTTGTTCCGTCAACTCGAGTATCCGAATGCAATCTCGGGCCGAGATTGTGCCCATGCTGACCTTGTCCTGATTGTGGCACTCCGTCGAGCGGGAGAAGACGCTTGCCGGCATCGTCAACTTCAATGCTTCTGCGGTGCATGCTGAGACGCCGATTTGCACGGCTTTGAAGCCATGATTGATCATCGCGCGATCCTTCGACGCACCAGTCAGGTTGCTTGGCAGCCCGTTATTGTACTTAGTGTCCACAAGCAGCGCCATTTGACGATCCAGCAGATCGGCAATGTTGGCGACGGCGTTTTTCATGGAGTCCATGACGAATGCGATATGGCCGCCGTAAAAATGGCCGCCATGCAGCACGAGTTCATGATCCGGATCAATAATCGGATTGTCATTCGTGCTGTTGAGTTCCGTTTCGATCTGACTACGAAAATAGGGCAATGCATCAGCAAGCACACCGATGACATGCGGCGCGCAGCGAATCGAATAGCGGTCCTGAAGTCTCAATGGATTACGCGGCATCTCCTCGTGCTCGAGGTCGCTTCGAATCCAGTAAGCGATCTGTGACTGGCCGGGATGCGGCTTCAGATCGAACAGTTCCTTGCTGAAGTGAAAGACATTGCCCTTCAACGCCAAGGTCGCGAGGGCGGTAATTCGACTGGCGAGTCTGCTCAGGTACTCGGCGCGACTGAATGCCATGCATGCCAGCGCTGTCATCACGGCCGTACCGTTCATCAACGCCAGGCCTTCCTTCGGCCGCAAGGTGTGCGGTGTCAGGCCGAACTCTTTCAGGACATCTGCCGAATCCTTGGCGACGCCATCAACGTAGACCTGGCGCTCACCCATCAGCGCGCCGGCAACATAGGACAGTGGCGTCAAGTCACCACTCGCGCCGACGGAACCCTCTTCGGGAATCAACGGAACGATATTCTTATCGATGAATGTCGCCAGCAATTCCAGTAGCGGCATACTGACCCCGGAGTATCCGCGACAAAGCGACACGAGCCTGACGATCATCACCGCGCGGCTCGCTTCGACCGACAAGTACTGTCCAGTTCCACATCCGTGGAAACGCGTCAGGTGGACAGGAAGTTCCGCGACCAGATTTGCAGGAACGTCAACCGTGCATGAATCGCCGTATCCTGTGGTGACACCATAGACCACACCATCCTCATCAAGGATCCGATCGAGAAAATCAGCACTTCTGGAAATTTTTGCCTGAAACGCTGACGAGCTGCTGAGTTGCATCGTGGCGCGTTGCGCTGCAAGGTCGACAACGTCCTCGATAGTCAGTGGGGCCTCGCCAAGTGTAATCAATCTTTCAGACATTCAAGCACCGTTCTGCGCTTGGGGTTTCTGCCAGAAATCGAAAAAATTGAACCATTGGTAAGGTGCGGTCAGACATCGTTGTTCGAGTTGCTGCGCGTAGTGCGCGACCGCGCGCTGTAAATCCTCACGACGCGTTTGCCGCGGGAGCTCGAGCGGATCGGCGAAAGGTTCCAGATACACGTCGTATCTGTCGCCGTCTTTCAAACAAAACAACAGGTAAACCGGACACTTTAGCAGCGCCGCCAAAATGAACGGGCCTTCGGGAAATGGCGCTTCACTTCCCAGAAAGTCGCAATATATTGCGCGGTCTTCATGCGACACGGAGGTACGATCCGCGACC
Organism: uncultured Woeseiaceae bacterium; assembly: GCA_964386685.1. GTDB lineage: Bacteria > Pseudomonadota > Gammaproteobacteria > Steroidobacterales > Woeseiaceae > JACZWL01. Next base: position 17,306 of record CAYLSX010000010.1, read on the forward strand.
ATGGCAATCCACTCGCCGGCGTCAATTTTCGCGTTCAATCGTCCGATCGTTTCCGGCCCGATCGTGTCCACCTGAATAATATGCTCCACGGCCTTCGGATTCGCCTCTTCCAAAAACTCCATAAATTTCAGCGAATTGTGTGTAAATACCAGGGCGTTGACCGTCATTCCCTTGACGAATCCACCGAACGCCCGCAAGGCCTCCAGATTGCCGAGATGCGAACCGATAAAGATACCGCCGCGATGCTTTCTGCGCAGTTCCTCGTAGGCCTCAGGATTGATGTGTCGGATCTGATCCTTGGATACCTCACCGGACCAGGTCGCGGTTTTATCGAGGATCGACTCGCCGAACTCGATGAAGTGTTTGAAACTGCTCAGCTGCCGTGCCGGCGCGTGCCCGTCTTGCTCGAGTCGGCGTGCCACCCGGCCGAGGTAATCGCGCGAAGCACGACGAGCTTGCGGCGAGGTGAGATAGAAGTAACTCATTGCCGGGTAAAGCAGAATCCTGAAGGCTCTTCTACCGAATATCCTGTAAGTCGCAAACAAGAACTTCAGACCGAGCGTGCCTCCTCGCTCTCGCAAGGCCGACCAATGGTGATTACGTACGCCGAGCTTTCGAGCAAGCAGCATAGGCAGGCGTATGAGCATGCCGAAGAACAAGCGGGTGTGCATTCGCGTAATCAGCCAGTTATCGCGCCAAATATTGAAATGGGAAATCCCGCTCTCCGGGTAGATGACCCGGGTCGGCACGGGAATCAACTCGACACCGCGCCAGTAGAGACGGACCATGATCTCGGTATCGAAGTCCATGCGACGACCGATCGATCGTTCGTCGAGCAAATCGATACAGGCCTCCAGTGGATATACCCTGAAGCCGCACATCGTGTCCGGAATTTTCAATGAGAGGGTCTCGATGCAGACCCAGAAGCGCGTGACGAATCGGCCATAGAACCTGCTGCGCGGAATCGACTCATCAAATTGCGGCACGCCGGTTACCAAAGCATCGGGGCGTGCGCGAGCCTGATCCAGTAATAATCCCAGGTCATTCACGTCATGCTGACCATCGGCATCCAACTGAACCGCATGCGTGAATCCGCGGTCCCATGCAGCCCTCAGGCCGGCAATGACCGCGGCACCCTTGCCCCGATTTTCGGGCAGCGTCAACAGCTCGAGGCTATGACGGGACACGAGATCGGCGATGGCATCTCTTGTCGTGGAATCGCTGCCATCGTCTATGAGAATCGTCGGCAAGCCGTACGATGACAAGCGTTCGAGCACGCCGGCCAGCGCCTCGCCGTGATTGAAAACAGGAATGATGATGCAGCTCTTCATCGAAGCTGTCCGAACAGGACGCGGCCATGCGAGTGCAGCCCCTGCTCCGAGGAATAGGAGAAGTGCAGCTTGCCGGTAGTCTCCACGTACTCGAGCACCAGATTCAGTGTCACCATCGGTTTGATAATCCGATGAAACTTGAGGGCCTCAATGCCAAGGAATGTCGGCTTCAACGGCAGGTGCTTCATGGCCAGCGATATTGCCCAATGGATTTGTGTAATGCCGGGAAGCACTGGCGCGTCGGGAAAGTGTCCTTGCAGGGTGAAAAGATCTTCTGGAACGATGAGTTCGAACTCGAGCTTTGGCGAATCGAACGCTTCGCTGACTATTATCGGGTCGTGGACACTCATCGCTGGTCAAAAAGCTGCCGGATTATCGCTGCCTGACGCTTGCCTTGCGGATCGGCCGGGATCTCGTCCTCATAGCGAAACCTTCTGGGCAGGGCGACCGGGTCAGATTTTTCCCGCAACCACTGTTTGATTTGTTTGTTCATGTCGACGCGACCGCAACTCTTCATCTCGGCCTGGCCTTCATCGTTCAGCTGCAGTACGACGCCAATGTATTGTCGCGCATCGTCATCAAGTGCCACGGCGGCCGCATCAATGATCCAGGGATGGGCCATCGCACGCTGTTCGATTTCGGCGAGCGAGACGCGCTTATCTTCGATTTTGACGATGTGATCGCCGCGGCCCAGGAGCTCGAAAGTGCGTAAGGTGGAAAGGGATACCTTGTCGCCCATTCGGTGCCAGCCGCTTAAGCCCGTGAATGGCGAGCTGACTTCCAGAAAACCTTCATCGTCTTGCCTAATCCGGACTTCGGGCAGGGTGTGCCATGGCGTCTGTGCGCCGTCTTCTTCCTGTTGCCGCCAGGCCACGCCACTGGTCTCCGTGCTGCCCAAAACCTCGGCGGGGCACGAGCCGAGAAGTCGCGACGCATCTTTGGCCGCGTAATCCGGCAACAGGCCGCCGGAGGAGAATATGATTCGCCAGTCTGCGCTGGATTTCTCAGGCAGGTGGCCAATTCTCTTCAGCAATGCCGGACTGGACACGAGTGCTGCGCCTTCGACGAATTCGCCGAGCAGGTTTTCCGGGTATTCGAAATCGTAAGTCGCAAAAGGCCTGTCGGTGACCAGCGGCCACAGCAATCGAAACAGCATGCCGTAGACATGGCGATGCGACACCGTCGAATAAACGGGACACTCGGCCATCCTCTGTCCAAACACCGACTCGAGGACATCGATCTCGGCTTCAAAGTGCCGAATGGTCCGCTGTACCTGCATAGGCTGCCCGGTTGATCCCGATGTGAACAGGATCAGATCCGAGGCGGCGGGAATGATTCCGTCCAGCGCATCGGCTGGGGATATCTGATCGAATGCGATGACCGGCATGGCGGCGTCCGAATCGCTCCTTGAGGTAATAATGCCGTCCAGGATCAGGTCCTTTCGCGCGTCAGCCAACAGGTGTGCAGGCGCGAGAACTGGCGTCTTGCCTGCGCCCCAACAGGCGAACAGCGCACAAGCGAATTCGAAGGAATCATCGGTGTCCACTGCCCAATACCGCGATTCGGCCTCGCCCAGGCGGCCTGCAAGGCCTGCTACGGTTTCCACAAACTCCGGCCAGCACACATCCCGGCCCTGCCGATCGAAGCAGACGCGGTGATTTGATTCTTTGGCAAGAACCGTGGAAAGCGGAGTAACGATCAATTTGTTTTTTCCTTCATTACGCGAGCCCGCACCAGCCATTCGCCAGCGAACAGGGCGCCGATCAGCAGGTATGCAATCAAGCCGTTATACAAGGTCCAGATTTCAGCTGATGTATATATTGCCGTATAAATCGACGCCGAGCCGTTCAGCAGGAAAAAAACTGACCAAACCATCGTCACCTTGCGTGTATACCGGACTCCTGCGGGCGGGAGTTCAGGCACCCTGATTCTAGCCAGGCGCGTTATCACGGCCGGCGGGTAGAACAGGCTGTGTACGAATACTATCAGTAGCACCAGATTAACAAGGGTCGGGTAAAACAACATCGATTCGACCGAACCGCGCAGGAGCCCGGCGCCCGCCATCAATATGCCGCCGGCGCTGATCCAGATCGTGGCAGGACCGAGGGTGTCCAAACCGCGGCGTCGGATAAACAGCCGTCCGACCGACAACACGATCAGCAGAATCGCTACTGCGGAGACCTTCGAGTACGACAGGCCAAGGTAGACAAAGACCGGATAAAGTATTAGAAGCGCGGTAATCGCTACGGATCCAGGAGACATCGCTTTTACCTTTGGAGCCGCCCGACTTGATTCAATCGTTTACCAGTTCCTCGATAGCCTTGACGACATCTTCGACGGTTCGAACGCTCTTGAACTGGTCAGGCCTGATTCTCTTTTTGGTTATTTCCTGCATGCGGACGATGATGTCCACGGCATCGATACTGTCAAGATCGAGATCCTCGTACAGTCGCGCCTCCGGCGTGATGTCTTCCTTCGAAATTTCGAAAAGCGACTGAAGCTCGCGACTCACGTCCTCAAATATTTGGTCCCGCCCCATCATTGCTATGCCATTACCCATTTGCGGTGATGAACCGTGCAAGATTGGAGACGGACGCAAAATGTTCGCGAATCTCTTCTGAATCGATATCGAGATTTACGTTGTACTTGCGACGAATCGCGACCCCCAACTCCAGGGCATCAATGGAATCCAACCCCAGGCCATCGCCGAATAAGGGCGCCGCACTTTCGATATCGTCCGGCGCCATATCCTCGAGATTCAGCACCTCTATAATCAGTTTTTTCAGATCCTGTTCAGTGTCACTCATCGTCGGGCTCGGTTTGAAGCAATATCCGCTGCAACACTCGGGTCAACCGACGTGATGCCAAACTCCGGCTCTCTCCCTCAACGAGAAAATCGCCGGTGCGAAGCGTATCACCGACTGTCATTTTAAAATAGGGTCGTCGTGGCGGAATATGGTACCAATGTTCTGCCTTGCTTAGCGTCGGCGGGTCGCAACTGAGATGGACCGGTTGAATCGGGACGCCGGACATTAGTGCAACGTGTGCCGCGCCCCGATGCAACTTCATAGGCTGACCAGGGACGGTCCGGGTCGCTTCCGGAAATATCACCAGTTTCTCACCCCGGCGCAGGACTTCCGCGCAGCGCAATAGCAGTTCCTCCGAATCGGGATTCGGGATGTAGTTGGCGGCGCGCACGACGCCGCCGAGAAACGGATTGTTCCACAGCGCTTTCTTGACGATGCAGTTGCCGTGCTCGATCTCGGCAAGTATTTGAATTACATCGATTAAAGTCGGGTGGTTGGCGACGACAATCAATCCCCCAGGTCGTGACAATTTCTCCCCGCATTGCGGATCTACCTCGAATCTGGCCACGCCAACGGTATGCATGAGCCACAGAAAATTTCGGTAGCTGCGCGACAGGATCGACCGGACCCGTCGAAGCCGCGTCTCCTTATCCTTCGAAAACACGGCAATCAGGGGAAACACAACGATGGCGAGAATAATCCCGCCAATTCCGTAAACCATGAAAGATATCGCGGTGCCGATGAGGCGCAGCAGGTAATCGATCATCGATCCCATCGCCATCCCTGGCCTTCCGTAGTCAGCGAGAGCGTGGCTGCGTCCGACTGTTGCCAGGCAAGAAACAGTGGTCCTTGCGGTAATCTCTCGTCCCTCCCAGGCGGCGCGCGAACGACGCCCACGCCTCCGTTATCCGCAACTCGAAGTACAAGGCCAAGGGCATGATCTGAGATTAATTGATCCGAATAGGTCTGATACTCGTCTGGAATCACCTCGTCGAAATCGACCAGCAGCACACGATGATTCGGATTCCTGGCCAGATAGGCCTGCGCATCCATCCATCCATAGGCAAAGGTATTGGCGCCTGATGCGATCGAACTGGACGGCGCTTTGGTCTTCGCAATAACCGTGAATAGTCCTGAAGCGGTATTGTGTACTGACTGGGCAAATGCGGTCGGCGACAGCTCGATGCCTTGAGTCAATGACAACAGCAGGGCCGAGGTTCTAACGATCTCGCCATGTTGTGAGCAAAAAATCGAATAATGGATGGTTTCTCCGGCGATGATGTCCAAAGCTGCTGCGAGGGCCATTCTCGACAGGCGGCTCATTCGTCGTCTTTGCATCGCCGGTATCGCCGTTACGTCAGGATCGCCAGCCAGCCGTTTGGCGTCGGCGTTTTGCCAATATTTGGCCCAACCCGCCGGATCGGGGCTCTCGGGGGACCAAAAACTCCATTTCTCTACCTGAATACGAGGCATTTGATCATTTGCTCTCTACTGCGCGCCCTCTTCAAGGGGCTGACCCAGTAAAACACGAAGGCGATTACGCATGCCGTCGCCGTCTGAGCGACCGTAGCCGACCAATACATCCGTTGCCGAATCGTCATTGACATTGGCGACCTTGATCAGCGTGCCGTCGCGAGGCAGCGTTGTCTTCCATTGCAGTTCTCCCGATTTGAAATCACGGCCGTTACCCAGCCGAATCTCCAGACTCTCCGTGTCCTCCTGCAGCATCAGATCCGATCTGCCGTCGCCGTCGAAGTCGCCAAATCGGACCGCCGGGACATTGACAAAGCCGGTCGACAAGCTGAACCGCAGCCTCACCCTGGCACGGTAGTCCGGCTTGGGTGGATACAAGGGATTTGTGCCGATTCGAAATAACTCGACATTCACCTTGATGGACCGCGAGAACAGGGCCGAAATGATTTCCCCGAAGCCGATCCTGAATGAGGTGCTGACGAGGTCTTTTCCCTGACTCTCGTCCTCGCCGAGCAGGCTGAGATCTACCTGGATACCGTCTGACGGAATTTCGGCATCTTCCGTCGGCAGGTAATACACGCCCTCGTCGCCCTTCCGACCCAAATGTATGCGGTATTCGGTGTGTTTGTTGAACAGTCCTGCACTCACCGTCGTGATCGTCAGGATGTCCGGCAGCGCATCGCCATTCAAATCCGCCACCTTGTCGATCCGGCTCAAGCGATAGTCACTCTGATCAATATCGACCACGCCACTTCCGTAACGGTCGCTGTCCTCGGGCTCGAGTTCGATGTCGATCGCCAGGGTTTTTGCATCGGCGGAAAAGCCATTCTCGCCGTATTCGAAAACCAGAAACTGATTGTCGCGGATGATGGCAAGGTCCTTGTGTCCATCCAGGTTGAAATCAAAATGATGCAGCGTTTCCACCTGGTAATGTGGTTCACCCTGACTGAGACGCAGTTCGGGGCGAATATTGACAAGCACCTGCGGATCGAAACCGTCCGAGGTCTGCAGCGAGATTCGCAGCCCCTCGAAATCCGTCAGCACGATATCGTCCCTGCCATCTTCGTTGACGTCCATAAAAAAATCGAGCTCGGTCAGCGGCGCGCGACTTGCTGTTCTGAATATGCTTTGCATATCCGCAATCGGCCTCAACGTGGCGGACTCCACGTCCAGTCTGGAGATGCCGTTGGGCGTCAGAAACAGCAGTTCATTATTTTCCCCCACCTGGCCCGCATCAAAGAATAGTATCTCTGGCGGCACAGCAATCGTCAGCGAAGCAGAGGCACTCACCGAATCTTGCTTGATCGGATAGAGCCCGATGATCTTTTCGCCGGCCTCCGAACGCCCTGTCAGCAGTATCGAACCGCGTTCTCCGGCATAGCCGCGCAGCACCCGATAGCTGTCAATGGGCACGCCGAACTCGAGTTCGCTCTCCAGGAATTGTGCATTCGCGGCGCTAAAGCCAATTAGACTGCAAAGCAGCGACACTCGGATGGGGTCGCTGCAACGTATGTGCATCGCTTGTTTGTCCTATTCGGCGAGTTTGACGACGTCGCCGACCAGGGCTACACCGGCTAGCATGGCGCCGGCACCACATTCGAACTCCGTCGCACTGGTGAAATCACGCTTCTTGTAGAAACTCCGAATATTCACCACAGCGTTTCCTCCCTCCGCAATCGCGCGATCCTGCAGGGAGATCATCGCCGAAAGAAACGCCCACTTGCATGCCTCCTGGTCGCTCTTGTTGAATGCGTTGGTTTTCTTGTTGGCGGTGTAAGTGCCGATCCGGGTCACAATTTCGGCATGTTTCTGATCTCCGAAGAAGAATCGAACACCGACGTCGAGCTTCACCTTGGCATCCTCAGTCGTCATAGCCTCTTCGACCGAAACCCGAACGATCGTGTCGCGGGCGTCGACCGTAGAGGAGACGATCATCAATAAGGGAATAATCATGTAGTGCGAAAAACGTTTCACTTTGCCCTCTCACTCAGACTAATTGTGCAAATTATGACGTGTAATCCGGCAATGGAAACACTCTATACTCGAGACATCAAGAGTGATCGCGGAATATGCCCATTGAATAATTTGCCGTGTGCTAGGATCGTTCGCACTTCCGCAATGGTGGGCTCTTGTTGAACGTATCAAATGATCTTCGCTGGGTATTGCTTGCGTTCTGGTTGAGCAGTTTTTGCCACCTCGCTGTCGCCGACGAACTGCTCTTCAATTTTGGCGGTGGACCCCAACCCGGATCCAGTCAGAACAACTGGAGCGTCGGCGTGGATTACAACTTTTTTCGTTTCGAACGCAGCGACAGACAGCACATCCTGATCGGCGCCAGTTACACCTATCTCGGCACGGATGCGGCGAGCGATGACAGCATGTATGTCGTGTCCATTTATCCGCAGCTGTCTTTATTTCCGGTCGATGGATCCTGGCCAACTACAATAATGCCCAGCTGGGCCGCGCCCTATTTCTGGATCAGGTTTCTGGGCCCCAGCTACATCAGCAGCAGCAGACTCGGCGACCGTCAGCAGGCGCACAACTTCGCATTCCAGGCACAAATCGGCGTCGGTGCAATCGTCAAGACGCAAAACGATACGGAGATCATCCTCTCGTTGTCCTGGAAGCATTTTTCGAATGCCAACCTGTTCGACGACAATGACGGCATTGACCTTCCCGTGATGCTCAATTTCGGCATCAAATTCTAAAAGCCGCAGCACCGCAAAGCCCTTGATTTACTGCGCCATGACGGCGTGGCGGGCTACCTTCACATCTTCTTCAGGAGACCGTCACGAAACCATTTCAAATTAGATATATTTAAATCAGTTAGTTACAAGCGCTCATCTCTACATTTGATTCCAACGCCAAGAACCAGGCAGGAGTCAGACGATGAAGAACGCGACACTGGTAACGATCACGATCCTCGGCATCATTTTGACGGGTTGCGCCAGCAGCCAGCAGCGTGCTGCTGCTACCGACATCGATGCGGAAATCGTCGTGCAGGGGCCGCAGGGTCCCGCTGGTAATTTAAGAAGAGTTGCCGGTGTCTCTCAGGCCGCCGTGTTGTATGGCCGCTCTATTTACATCGATCCGATCAATCGGCCCATATCGAACGCCGCCTCACTATTTTCCTTCGTGCTGAAATCCACAGGCGGATTTTTTCGCCGCCTGAGCATCAACAACGTGCAAATGTCGAGCCTCGAGAATACGCCGATTCCCGATGTCAGTTACGGCGAAGGTATGGATCTCGAGCAGTGGGAAAAAGACCTCGACCGAATCGTCGGCCACAAGAGCTCTACCGGCAAGATCAAGTTTCTGGTGGACGGCGAGCAATATTTCTCGCGCATGCTGCAGACTTTCAGTGAGGCAGAGGAATCGATAGACATCCGAACCTATATTTTCGACAACGACGATTACGCAATCGAGGTTGCCGATGTACTCAAAGAAAAATCACAGGACATCAAAGTCCGAATTCAGATCGACGCACTGGGAAATCTGCTGGCGATGCAGACGGACGCCGAATCCCAGCCCAGCGGATTTAAGGGACCGCTTTCCATCTCTAGTTACTTGCGCAAAGACTCAACGATCAAGGTACGCAATCGCGCCAATCCCCACATGTACATGGGCGATCACACCAAAACCACGATCGTCGACGGCAAGACCGCGTTCGTCGGTGGCATGAACATCGGTCGCGAGTATCGCTACGACTGGCATGACCTCATGATGGAGGTAACGGGGCCGGTCGTTGACCAGCTGCAGTATGACTCCGACAAGGCCTGGGCTCGCGCCAGCGTCTTTGGCGATGCCGCCAATTTCCTTCGAATCCTCGGGGGCAAGAAAAAGCGCGCAGACACTGGCGGCTACCCCGTCCGTACACTGTACACACGTAATTTCGACTCACAGATTTACCGGGCGCAACTCGAAGCGATTCGTCGCTCAAAGAGCTACATCCTGATCGAGAACTCCTACTTTGCTGACGATTTGATGACTTACGAGCTCGCAAAAGCACGCCGGCGCGGCGTCGATGTCCGAATCATCCTGCCGACGCGCGGAAATCACGGGCCCGTACATGGCAGCAACCAGGTCGCCATTAACACCCTGCTCGATCACGGCATTCGAGTTTACAGATATCCCGGCATGAGCCACGTCAAAGCAGCGATCTACGACGGTTGGGCATGCGTTGGATCGGCCAATTACGACAAGCTGAGCCTCGAGGTCAACAAGGAACTGAACCTGGCTACCTCCGATGCGGATACGGTCAACAGACTGCTTGAAGAAGTATTCCTTCGTGACATCGCGGCGTCGGAAGAAATCACCGAGCGCGTTGAAATTGCTTTCTTGCAGGCCTTTCAGGAAAGAGCGGTTGACGAATTGCTGTAAATGGCGAGGAAAACCCTTACTAAGGTGGCAAATGAACGTGCGCTCCGGCCCGGTCAGGTCTAGAGTATGGATATAGCAATAATTAAGAATGGTGAGGAGACGGATGTGTCGCTTACAACAGCCATCGCAGGAATATTGATCCTCGCCGTGATCTACTTTTTCGTGCGCAGCAAGGGATCGGACTCCAAGCCGCAGTCTCCGGCATCACGGCCGGTGAAAACAACTGCTAGCAGCGAGTTTCACGCCGTATCGATCAGATTTCCCTCGAGTGCCTGTTCGGCGGCGAAGAGTCTCGATGGCAAACGCTTTCTGTCGAGTGCGGCGCCACGGATTCCCCTGGCGGAGTGCGATGTTCTGGAATGCAAATGCCGCTTTGTGCATTACTCAGACCGTCGTGAGGGTGACGATCGAAGGAATCCCTATCGCGCCGGCATTGCCGGGGAAACCGGCAAACATCCGCAGGAAAAGCGGCGCAGACCGGAGCGCAGAGAAGATCCCGATCCGTTCTAAGTCACGGTTTTTTGAGTCGAACTAGAAGCCGAAGGCCGCGACTGAGGACTGATAGTTCGCAAGCTCTGTTTCGTGCCGCGCGCGATCGTCGATCAGCATCTCGATCTCGGTCTCGAGCTGGCCAGTTCGTTCAGACAGGTCTTTCAGATCGGCCAGTATCAGAATGCGATCCTGTATTGTCGTCTCCGACGCAATCAGGGTCGCTTCTTTGTCACGAATCACGCCCTTGATGTTGTCGAGTTCGTTATGTTTCGCATTGATCTGATAATTCGCGGAATTGACGGCGGACTGCAATTCATAAAGGTGATAGCCGGTGCGATACGCATCGAGGAAATTGCCTTCCAGTTCGGCAGAACAGACACCATTGTAGTGGCCGCCTCTGCTACCGAGATTGAAGCCGCGGGCTGGCTGGCAGAAATCTGCCAGGCCTTCTGCACGGCCGGCCCGATAGGCGGTCAAGTCCGGTGTCACACCATGCTTGGCGCAGGCCTTGCGATGCTGTCCAAGACGTTCGGCGCCGTAGCCCCTGGAGCCGTCTTCAAAGCCGATCATTTGCCAATCGCTCGTCAGGCACTCGTCACCGCTCATGCTTGCGCATCCGCTGAGGCCCATCAGCCCTGATATCGCCAGAATTCCTGCCCATTTGCTACTCATGTCACACCCCGTAAATATTTGATCCGGAATAAGAAACTGAATTACTCGCCGACCGTAACAGGCGCGCCGGCCAATCAGCTGTGACAGTATTCACATATCGACCTGAGCGTAAGCTGAACGGCGATCAATGTGATCTGCGTCACAGTGGCCGGGATGCCACGGCAGCTACTCTACTTGTCCGGGCACAGCAGTTGGGACCAGTCTGAATGAATCTTGAGGCAATCACTGTTGCCGCGTCGATCGCGCTGGTCAGCACTTTCGTATTTTTGTTGCTAGCCAAGTCCTGGCACGTCATCTCGAAATCCGTCGGCAGTGCTGGCAGCTTTCGCGGTAGCATCATGCTGGAGGCAGCGCAGCGATTTCGGGACGAAATGGAGCGCCTTACCCGCCGGCTGCATGTCTATCTGACCTGCGCGCTGGTCTTTGCGGTCATTTTCTCAGTCAGCTACCTTCTTCGACCGCAAAACGTTTTCGAAAACCTGCCGAACTGGCAACTAATTGCCATCATCTCAGTTCTTGGCGTCGTTGCCCTGTATGCGGCCGGCCGATTCGTCACTATCTGGTTGGCCAGGCGTCGTACGGAATTCGTCCGCGACGCCACGATCGCCGCCGGACACGGCCTTCAAAAACTCACTGCCAATAGCAACCGTGTCTTCCACGACGTGAGTTGTGGCGCGGCTGTCATCGATAATGTCATCGTCGGATTGCATGGCGTCTATGCCGTACACGTCGTTGCCAGACGGGCGGGCAAGAATAATCGCGTTAGTCTGGAGGGCGATATCCTCAGTTTCGCGCCGGGCAATCACACCCGCTCCCTTGCGGAGTTCGGTCAGCGCACGAAGCAATTAGCGCGCGAGTTTCGAAAGGTTCTTAACAAGGAAGTTCACGTTCGCTGCGTCGTAGCGGTACCGGGATGGGAAATCGAATCGCAGGCGAGCGAAAATCACCTGATTGTCAACGAGCGCAACCTGGCGATGCTGCGTGGCTGGAAAGACCAGAACGATTACCTGATGAATGAAGAAGTCGAGAAACTTCAGAAATTATTGACGGAACGCTGTACCCGGGCGTAGCCCGCATGATTCATCAGGCTCAGTGGTAGAAAAATTTTCGGATTCCTTCGATCTCGAACGGCGTCCATTCACCCTCAACCTGTCTGAGCCGATCTGCCAGCGCAAAATAAACCGCAGGATGAAATCCCATGCCGAAGTGACTCGTATTGATGCAAATATTTTCGACCCTTTTGCCCGCCGGAAGTTTTGCGATCTCCCAGGACACGATCGCATCACTCTTGCTGTAAATCGACGTGACCGGCACGTCCGGAATCGGCTGCCGGAAGGAAGCGATGCGTTTTCTGATGTCGCGGTCGGACAGATCCTGTCCCGATACCATTTCGTATAAGCGCCAGATTGTTGTCGCCTTCGGTTCGCCAATCGGCGCGCCAAGCGTAATGACGTTTCGAACCAACTGCGGATTTCTTCGCGCCATTTCCCTGGCTAGAAGCCCGCCAAGACTCCAGCCGACCAGGCTGACTTTGCCGCCGGACTCGTCGAACAGTGTCTTGAGGCGCCGGTCCAGCAGTTTTTCAATTGCCCGATATCGATTGAACCCGACGTTTCTTCCCAGTTGCCATCGCCGTGCGTCGTAGCCCCACCTGGTCATGTATTCGCGCATCGTCGACATCGAACTGTCTGTCGCCAGGAAACCCGGCAGTGTCATGACGGTGTGTCCGTCGCCGCCAGGCAGACTGTTGAGAAAGGGACGGCTCGGAATGAGCGTGGACGCTTCTGTAAGTGCTCGCGGCGCCTCGATCAGCGCCAGCAACAGCGACGGTGGGCTGGCCACCTTCACCGCAGATCCCTCGAGCTTCGCGGGCGCGTTTTCACGCGGCGACTATACCTGATTTAGCGGTGATGAGGCCAACCTACTGCTGCACATTTTTGCTATGAAACAATGACTTATGGAAAAACAGCCTATGGATTCTGTGAATTTCAGGCGCTTGCCGCTTCCAGCCGCCCGGTGGCTTCGCGGAAGCGCTCCAGAGCCTTGCCGACGTAGGTCCACGCCTCGGCCTGATAATCGTCTGCGGCGGCCGACCAGACACGGTTTACATAGCGCTCGCCCGCAGCGAAATCGCTCATGATGTCGGCGTATGTCTGCAGCCCATACAGGTGAATGAGGGTTTCGCGCGCGTCGGCAAAACGACGCAGATCATCGCGAAGTTTTTCGTCGATCGTCTCGCGCAATTCAAGAGTAGACAGGCTTTCCGAATTACTGTTTATGGATTCGAGGCCGTTAATGATATTGCTCAGAGATTGTCCGAGTTCTGCACGATTTGCGGTCAGTACATGCTCCGCACGCGCCTCGCCCCTCGTCTGTTTTTTCAGGACAAACACACCGGCGACGGCAAGCAGTGCTGCGGGCACGAAATAATTCCAGTTCGTCATCTCTGTATCGAGCGCCGTCGAATACGCCGCCGCCAGGAATCCGGCAATCAGGAACAAGAAACCGATAGTCTTCATAGCTCGCGACTCCTATGCCGCCAACACGTATTTGATTGCATAGCCGACTCCGATGAGTGCTTCGCCGACAATGAGGCCCGCGGCGATTGGAATGCCGACATTGTCGCTCCAGGACTTGCCTTTGTAGCGGTCCGTAAGTTCGCGGGACAGGGTGCCCAGCGCATAGGTCAGGACGATGTTGAACGGCAGATAAAATCCGAGGCCAACGGTAATGCCCAAGCCACCGATCACCGCAGACAACAAACCGCCCAATACCGCGCCGGCCATATATTTCTGCGTCGGCACATCACCGCCCAAGATGCCCTCGACCATACTGGCAAGTGCCTGCCCCTGCGGCGCCGGTAGCCGCTCGCTGCCGAGTGTGTAAGCTTCCTGCAAGACAAAAATCAGTCCGATGACGACGATCGGGCCCAGCCATGCACCGATGAACTGCCCCATCTGTTGCATTCGAGGCGTCGCCCCGACGAGGTAACCGGTTTTCAGATCGAGCATCAGGTCGGTAGCCTGAGACATGGCGACACAGGTTGCTGCACCTACCATGATCGCCGCGACGATTGAATCGCCACGCTCCATGCCATGCGTCAGGATAATTAGCAGCGTGATACCGATCAATGTCATGCCGGACAAGGGAGACCAGTTTGTTCGGCCGATGGCCTCCGACAGAATAATGCCGGACATCCAAATCCAGAGTGTGCCGAGTAACGCCATGCCGATGCCGCGCAGAAGGCCGACTGTTTCGACAGATGTTATTGCGATGAATGCCAGCACGACTGCGGAGCCGACGATCGCGATATAAAGCATCTTGATGGGCATTTCATCCGACGACGCACCGGATTCAAGCTTGGACGCGTTTTGCATGGACCTAACAGCGCTGATAATTAACGGCAGCGCCAGCGCTACACCCATCATCGCGCCACCAATCAGCATGCCGATGCCGAGTGGCCGGTACAGCAACAGGCGCAACTGACCTGGATCGCTGATTGCAGCACCCACTGCATCGAGTGGAAAAGCGCCGGTTGCCGAGAGCATGGGTGACAGGAACCAGTAGGCGACGAAGCCACCGATGATGAACGCGACACCACCACGGCCGGCAATGAAGCCTGTGCCAATCGTCAGCAGCGAAATGTACCAGATGCCATTCATGTAGTCCGGCAGGCCGACGACGGCACCCAGATTCCAGTTAGTGAAGTTGGTCTGTTGCGTAAAAATATGTACGCCCGCGCTGACCGCGGCAGCCCCTAACAGAATGATAGCTTTTTGAACGCCTGCGCCCGGAGACTTGAGAATCGTCGCAACGGCAACACCACCCGGGTAGGTCAGCCGCTCGAAGTCGATCATGTGTTTGCGCAGCGGAATGATGAACGCGATACCGAGGAACGCGCCTGCAATACAACCGAATGTCAGAAGAACAGGATCGAACTTATCGCCGTAGCCGAGAATGAAAATTGCCGGTACCGAAAACATCATGCCGGACGACGCACCGTTCACGCCGCTGGCAATCGTCTGAACGATATTGTTTTCGATGATGCTCTTGCGCCGCAGGATTCCACGCAGGATGCCGAAGCCGAGGATGGCGGCCAGCTCGGATCCCTCTATTGAGAATCCCAGAATCAATGCAGCATAACCGATCGATATTGCGATGATGACGCCGAGGAACCAGCCGACGATGACGGCGGTCCAGGTGAGCTCGGGATATGCTCTGTT
>CAYLSX010000011.1:0-27637 GCA_964386685.1 uncultured Woeseiaceae bacterium
CGATTAGATCAAGCGTGTAGTTAAAGGGAGGGATGAACTGGAGGTATGCCGCGCCCGAATAGCTGCTCATCGAAATCGTTATCTGATCCTCAACGATGCCGAGCGAGCTACCCGAGAACCCCGTCGAGAATGTGACGTCGGTAACGTCGGAAATAAGCCCAGGACTGGCTTTGCACGGCTGGGTTGTTACGCCTTGGCCGCCGTTTGCCTGTGTTTTTCTGTTTGACGTTGCGCCCGCCGGGCCGCGAGAAAGGCGAGGATTACGCTGACGCTGACGAATAAGATGATCAATGTCGCCAGCGCATTGATATCCGGCGTGACGCCTAGTTTCACTTTCGAGAAAATAACCATCGGCAAGGTACTGCTGCCAGGACCGGATACGAAGCTGGCAATAACGAGGTCGTCCAGCGATAGCGTGAATGCCAGAAGCCAGCCGGCGATCATCGCGGGTGCGATGAGCGGCAAGGTGATATCGAAAAGCACACGCAATGGTTTACCACCCAGATCCATCGCGGCCTCCTCCAGGGACTGATCCATTCCGGATAGCCTCGACTGAACGATAACCGTGACAAATGCCATCGCGAATGTCGTATGGGCGATCGAGATTGTCATGAAGCCACGCTGCGCCGGCCAGCCGATCAATTGTTGGAGGCTGACGAACAAGAGAAGCAAAGACAGGCCGGTGATGACTTCCGGCATGACCAGCGGCGCGGTAATCATGCCGGAAAACAGCGTGCGGCCACGAAATTTGCCGAACCGTGTCAGTGCCAGGCCGGCCATCGTGCCGAATACGGTCGCCAGAGTCGCAGCCGTTACGGCGATACGCAGGCTGAGCAAAGCGGCGTCGAGAATTTGTTCATTCTTGAAGAGTTCGCCGTACCAGCGTGTCGAAAAACCACCCCAGACGGTCGCCAGCCGGGAGTCGTTGAAGGAATAGAACATCACCGACAACAGCGGTATGTACAGAAAAGCATAACCGAAGGCCAGAACAGACAAGAGGAACCGCGAGCGCTTGCGGTTCATGTCGCAGCCTCGGCATCTTTTGCCTGGCTTCGTTGCAGGAACACGATCGGAACTACGAGCAACAACAGCAACACGATCGCGACCGACGAGGCGAGCGGCCAGTCACGATTGACGAAAAACTCGTCGAACAGAACTCGTCCGATCAGGAGTGATTCCGGGCCGCCGAGCAGGTAGGGAATGACGTATTCGCCCATCGCAGGAATGAAAACGAGCATACACCCGGCAATCACGCCGGGGCGCGCAAGCGGCCAGGTGACATCCCGGAATGCTTGACTGGGCCTCGCACCGAGATCCAAAGCTGCATCAACGAGGTCGAGATCCATACGCTCGAGCGTTGCATACAGGGGCAGGATCATAAATGGCAGGTAGGAATAGACGAGGCCAATGTAGATCGCCCAATCCGTATACATGATGGGAATTGGTTGATCGATGGCACCCAGCCACATCAGGAAATTGTTGATAACGCCGTAATTGTTAAGAAGCCCCATCCAGGCATACACGCGTAACAAAAATGAAATCCAGAACGGCAGTATGATGAGTAGTAACAAGATGCTGCGCGCAGCAGGGCTGCTACGGGCTATAGCGTAGGCCATGGGAAAGCCAATCAACAGGCATAGTATTGTCGCCGATGCAGCCATCGATACCGACCGCAGATAGGTGATGCCATACAGTTTGTCGGTCAGCAGGAATTTGAAGCTATCCAGAGTGGCGACGAACATACCGCCATCGTCGAACATCGGCGTAAACGGTGGTTGCGCAATGATCGGATCGGCCGTGGAGATTTTCATGATGATCGCGAACGGCGCCAGGAAGAAAACAAGTAACCAGACATAAGGGATAGCAACCGCAAATCGTTGCCACAGGTTGTCGCGCCCACTTTCGCTGCCCGTAATCACCTCGTTAATCCGTCAGGACGACCGCACTGCGGGGCCGCCAGGATATAAACACCTCGTCGTCCCACTCGAGATGCCGTTCGGCCGATCGCCGACGGTTTTGTGCGCTTACCTGTACGATCTTGCCGGACTTCAGACGAATGCGGTAAATAGACAGATTGCCTAAGTAGCCGAGGTCGTGAACGACACCGGCCAAACGCGTGTCTTGCGGATTTTCGGGCTCATTGTCGCTGATATAGATTTTTTCGGGCCGGACGGCGATGCAGACCTTGTCGCCGATCTGCATTGACCTGTCAGTGAGCCCGCTCAGCGGCGAATCCGCTTCGTCAGCACTGACGGAAATACTACCGTCTGTGACGGCATCTACTGTGCCCTCGAACATGTTGATGTTGCCAATAAAATCGGCAACAAAGCGGTTGGCAGGATACTCGTAAACTTCCTTGGGCCTGCCGACTTGCTCGAACCTGCCTTCGTCCATGACCGCGATCCGGGTGGACAGTATCATCGCCTCTTCCTGGTCGTGAGTAACCACGACGAAGGTGATTCCCAGTTCGTCCTGTATGTTCATCAACTCGAACTGCGTGTGTTCCCTCAGTTTCTTGTCCAGTGCCGCAAGTGGTTCATCGAGTAACAACACCTTGGGTCGCTTAACGAGGGCCCGGGCCAACGCGACACGCTGCCTCTGCCCGCCCGACAGCTGGTCCGGCTTACGATTCGAAAACTCGGTGAGTTTTACGAGATCCAGTATTTCCGTGACGCGTGTCTGTAGCTCATCTTTGGGGACCCTGTCTTTCTCGAGCCCGTAGGCGACATTTTTTTCCACCGTCATGTGCGGAAAAATCGCGTATGACTGAAACATCATGTTGACCGGCCGGTGATAAGGTGCCTGATCCGTGATATCGACGCCGTCAATCAGAATGCGGCCGCTGGTCGGCGTCTCGAAGCCCGCCATCATGCGGAGCAAGGTCGATTTACCGCAGCCGGATCCACCGAGGATGCAAAACAGCTCACCGCGACCGATTTCGAGGTTTACCGAATCGACGGCGACGAAGTCGCCGAAATGCTTGCTGACATCCTTTATCTGGATGAACGAATCTGTGTTGCTGTTTCCTGACATTTGTTGTTTTTGTCGCAGGATTGATTTCAGTCAGATGCCACTCTTGACCCGCGCAAACGCACGTGTTCGCGGCCGTTCCCTCTTTGGGTCCGCCGACAGTATTTGATAGGTAATATCGAAAGTCGCTTCATGCGGATAGACCGCCGGATGCTTGAGCATTTCCTCGCTCATCAACGCCCATGATGCCTTGTTGACATTCGCGTACCAGACTTCCATGGCGATGTCGGCGGCGATATCAGGACGCATCAGGAAGTTCATAAACAGATAGGCGTTATCCTTGTGCGGCGCGTCCGCCGGCATAAACACGCCGTCAACCCAAAGTCCGGACCCTTCCTTTGGAATTGTGTAGCGAAGGTCCAAGTCAAGACCGGCCTGTTTTGCGCGACGCAGGGCTGTCATGAAATCACCCGACCAGCTCATCGCTACGCAAATCTCCTTGTTCGCCAGGTCGGTCGCCATTTTCTGATTACTGAAGTAGCGAACGTACGGGCGCACGAGTTTCAGCTGCGCCTCGGCCGCGGCGAGATTCTCATCATCGAGCGCATTCGGATCTCTGCCAAGGTAGGCGAGCACCATCGGAAACATATCGGTCGGACCATCGAGAAAACTCACACCGCAATCGGCGAGCTTTGATAAGACTGCCGGGTCGAAAATTACATCACCGCTATCCATCGGATGATTCGGTAGCCTTTCTCGAACCATTTCCGCGTTCCAGGCGTAACCGGTCGTACCCCAGTGATATGGAATCGCGAAGCCATTTGTCCTTTCGTAAACGTCTACCCTTGCGATAAGGTCCTGATCCATATTTCGGATGTTATCGAGGCGCGAATAATCCAGTTTTTCGAAAACACCGATTGGTGCCAGTCTCGATGCGAACTGCTTGCTGTGAATAACGACGTCGTAACCACTATTGCCCGCCAGGAGCTTGACGTCGAGGACTTCGGCTGAGTCGTAAACATCGTAATTGACCTTGATGCCGTACTCGGCTTCGAATTTATCAATCGTATCCAGCGCGATGTATTCCGCCCAGTTATAAACGTTGACGACATTTTCGCCGCTGGCTGAATCAGCAGTCTCGGCTGTGCGATCTGTGCTGCAGGATGCCAGCAATGAGAAGGAGACCGCTAGAAGGACATTAGCCTGAATATCCATAGGGCTCCGATTTCAACACCTGAGGATGATCAGGTCTAGTGTTTACAGTTCGTCGAGCCCCCGATTCTGAAGGCCGCGGGCAATAATCAGGCGCTGTATCTCGCTCGTGCCTTCCCAGATGCGATCGACCCGCAGCTCGCGAAAAAAGCGCTCGGCGACATTCTCGCGCATATAACCGCGGCCGCCGAATATCTGTACTGCCCGATCGGCAACCCGGTTGGCCATCTCCGAGACGTAGAGCTTTACCATCGAACATCGACTGTGAAGCCGCTTCACGTCTTCGCCCTGATCCTGCGCTTTGGCAGCTTCGAAAGTCATCAGCCGAGCCGCCCACAGTTCGGTCGCGCTGTCGGCCAGCATGAACTGTATCGCCTGCTTCTCGATGAGAGGCTCACCGCCGACCATGCGCTCCCGGGCAAACTGGCTCGCGTCTTCGATGAGGCGCGCTGCTGCGCCACAACTGCGGGCACCGATCATGAGTCTTTCATGCCGAAACCAGCTCTTGGTAAATGCCATCTGATCTCCGCAGCTGCCAACACGGCGGCCGGCAGGCACTCTGACATCGGAAAACTGGTAGGTCGGATGATGAGCGGCATAGCTGTGGCTGAACAATGGTGACGCTATCATCTCGATACCTTCGGTTCCCTGATCGACGAGGAACAGGGCGTCATCGCCCTCCTCTGGCAACTGCGCCTGAAACCAGAAGAAGTCAGCGAGATTGGCGCTGGTCACGTACCATTTTTCGCCATTCAGAATGTAATCGTCGCCTGATACTGTCGCGGTCGCCGTGAGTGCCGAAACATCGGAACCGGGGCCTGATTCCGTTATCGCATAACAGTCCTTCTTCTCGCCGCGCATCATCGGCAGTATGAAATTCTCGATCTGCTCCTCGCTGCATGCGTCGAACATCCAGCGCTGCGGCTCGGAGAAACACCACGACAGCGCATTGGTAACTCTGCCCAGCTGTTCCCAGATCGCAACCTGCTCCACCATCGACAATTCCAGTCCGCCGTAGGACTTGGGGACATCTATCGCGCTGAAGCCGAGTTCGATGGCGCGTTTCTTCTGTCGATCGACCACCTCGGGCGGCAGAACGCCGGCGTTCAGCTCCGCCTCGACTTCGTGTGGCTTCAAATACTCGTCTGCGTATTCGCGTGCCGTCTTTTGCCATTCCCGGGCACTTTCATTCAATTCGATTTTCACGATCCTGCACCTTGCCTCAATAGTGATTCGGGAAGACGGACTTAAGATAGTCTTTCACCGACTCCAGCGCCATGTGACGATCCCAGTTCTTCGGACTGATCAGGCAAGACAGCCAAAATCCGTTGGTCAGCGATGCCAGCAGTTCGGCAACGTTTCTGGCACTGACATTCCTGTAATTCCCCTCGGCAATGATTTCCTTACACAGTCCTTCGAGCACTTCGTCATAGCCGCGATCATAGTCGTTGCACATCCTGCGATACGTCGGCATCGCCTTTACTTCGCCCCAGAAGCCGAACCACACGGCGAGCTTCCTCTGGTCGCATACTGACGGCTTGAGATCGAGTTCCATTAACGCCAGCAATTTTTCGGCGGCACCAGGACCCGCCTTTTGCAACGTTTTTTCGAACAGGGACTTGTACTCGTCCGCCAGATATCGAAGTGTCTCGTTGAAGAGATTGTCTTTACTCTTGAAATGCAGGTTGACGATGCCTTGCGACAAGCCGGCTTCCGACGCAACGTCACCGAGCGTCGTACTGCCGATACCTTTTTTGGAGATGCACTTGATCGTCGCCTCAATGAGCTGTTGACGACGCGCCTCTTTCGAAGCCGTGCGCCTGGATTTGACTGCCGCAACCACCATTTTCTGTTCTGCACTGCTTGCCTGCCAGGTCACATTCTGCCATAAACTGAATGACTATTCATTCATTTTTCTGGACTTCAGCCCCTCATTCGTGAGACCCTACGCGGACTCAAGCAACATGGGGGATTTATGCGAGTCCTGAAAAAATCCAATGCACAATTTCAAAAAGCGTTGGCACGAATGCCGCTGGGCGTTTCCTCGAATTTCCGATACTGGGGCGAGGACAAGACCATTTATGTGAAGCGCGCCAAGGGTGCGCGAATTTGGGACATTGACGACAACGAGTATGTCGATTACCGCCTCGCCTATGGCCCGACCATCCTGGGCTATGCCGACGCCCGGGTAGATGAGGCGGCCAGACAAGGCATAGAGATCGGCGGTGTCTTTGCTCTCGCTACCGAACTCGAATTCGAAGTCGCGGATCGGATCGGCAAGATGGTGCCCGCTGCGGAACTCGTAAGATTTTCAAACTCGGGGACTGAGGCAGTCATGGCTGCCCTGCGCGTTGCGCGCGCGTACTCGGGCAAAGACGGCCACATTGTGGTCGAGGGTGGTTATCACGGTATTTTCAATGAGGTGCTTTGGTATTCAGACGTCGAGAAGTGGAAGCCCGAAGACGGCGATCCACAAGTGCTTCCTTCCGGAGAAGGCGTGCCCGCAATCATCAAGCCGCTTTTCCATTCCGTACCACTCAACGATGCAAATGCACTGGAAGACATATTGAGGAAACACGCTGACGACATCGGCGCGTTTCTTGTCGAACCGATAATGGGCAACTGCTGCAGCGTGACTGCGACACGAGAATACATGCAAGACGTTCGATCGCTGTGCGACAAGTACAACGTCGTGCTGATAATCGACGAGGTGAAAACCGGATTTCGCGTTGCCAAAGGCGGTGTTCAGGAGTTGCTCGGCATAAGGGCCGACCTATGCACATTCGCCAAAGCTGTCGCAAACGGTTATCCGCTATCGGTAGTCGCGGGTCGTGAGGAAATCATGAGGAAGATCGGCGACGGAGTCGTTCATGGCGGCACCTTTACCGGTCACTCGGTATCTTTGTCTGCCGCAAAAAGGACACTTGAAATTCTGGACGAAACTGATGCACTGGCCAACGTCGAAAAATATGGCCTCGATCTCCAGGCAGGGCTTCACAAAATTCTTGCCGCTCGAGATATTCCGCATTGTTTCGTGGGTCACCCATCGATGATCGGGCTGTTCTTTAGTGATGTAGCACCAAATAACTATCGGGACTGGGTGAATACTGATTACCAGTTTTATGACGCGTTAGCGCCCGAGTTGCATGAACTCGGCATTCTGGTCGAACCGGATTCGCGGGAACCATGGTTTATTTGCGAGGCTCACGATGTGAAATGCCTCGAGGAAACGCTGGACAAATTTGAAACGGCAGTGGACATTACGCTCAACAAGCTGCCGTCTGAACGCCGCAAAATTTCGACCGCGTAAGCAATAACAACTCAGCAACGTGCAACAGGGACAAGCTGCCAATGAAAACATATGACGCCATCGTCATTGGTGCCGGCCACAATGGCCTGACGAACGCTGCTTTTCTCGCCAAGGCCGGCCTGGACGTTCTGTGCGTGGAAAAGAACGACCACATCGGTGGCGCGACGGTGAGCCGCAATCTATACAAGGACTGGATCTATTCGAACTGCTCTTATGTTTGCAGCCTTTTGCGACCGGAGATCTTCCGCTCGCTGGAGTTATCGAGACACGGTCTTCAGGTGACGCCCTATGGCGGCGGCACGGTGTTCATGGAAAACGGCGATTATCTGGGTAGTTACGCCGACCCGGAAGTACACCATAGAGAATATTCGCGCTTTTCAATCAAAGATGCGGATGCATACGAACGGTACTCCGCCGACGTGATGCGGCAGTGCCGCTTCATACGCGACTTCTTGTTGCGGACACCAGCAGACCCAACCTCGTTCAAGCCGAAAGACCTCAAAGGCCTGGCCCATCTCGGCAGCAAGTTCTACGAGATGGGTGAACAACGCATGTACGACACGATTCGCTTCTGGACGATGAGCGTTGCCGAATTTCTCGACGAGTATTTCGAAACGGATGTCATCAAAGCAGCACTTTCCGGCAGCGGCATTATCGGCACCGCACTGGGAATTCATTCGCCGGGCACGGCCTATGTCTTGTTGCACCATTACATGGGCGAAGTGGACGGCAACATCGGTGCCTGGGGTTATGCCCGCGGTGGCATGGGCGCCGTAGCGAAAGCCATTGCCGGCGCGTTCCAGTCTTATGGCGGTGAGATTCGACGAGATGCGGGTGTCGATCAGATTATCGTCAAGAACGGCAAGGTAAAAGGCGTCGCGCTTGAAAGCGGCGAAGAGATAAATGCACGCGTCGTCGTATCCGGCATGGACGTTAAACGCACCTTCCTGAAGTGCATGGATGAGAACGATCTTCCTGCCGACTTCTATCACCGTGTGAAGAATTTCAAGATCCGCGGTTCGTCGGGAAAAATCAACATCGCACTGGATGGCATGCCAAGCTTCCCTGCCCTGCCGAAAGGCAGCCCGCTACTCGACGGCGACATGCATTTCATCGATTCGATGGAACGCATGGAGCGTGCATATGACGACTGGAAAGCCGGTACCTGGTCCAAAGACCCCTACGTCGACATGGTTATTCCGAGTATCAGCGATCCGACGATAGCACCGCCTGGCAAACACTTCATGAGCTGTTTTGTGCAGTATTGTCCGCCTAATATCGAAGGTCGCCCGTGGAAACCTGAAGAAAAAGAGGCATTCGGCAAGACGGTTATCGATCAGATCGCGCAATACAGCCCCGATTTCAAGGACCTGATTCTGCACGCCGAGGTCAGAACACCGGAAGAAATTGAGAACGAATCCGGGCTCACCGAGGGCAATATCTTCCACGGCGAGCTCACCATGGATCAGATCATGTTCAACCGGCCGGTCCCGGGCTACGCGCAATACCGTGCACCGGTCGCTGGTCTTTATATGTGTGGCTCGAGCACACACCCGGGCGGCGGCGTGATGGCCGCGCCGGGCGCGAACGCAGCGCGAGAAATCCTGTTTGACCTCAAGCGCGCGAATACCGTGCCAGAAAACTTCGGGGATGACTGAGATGTCTGAGCGATACGATGCCATTGTCGTTGGGGCCGGCCATAACGGTCTGGTTTGTTCTGCATTGCTTGCGAAAGCCGGTAAACGCGTCCTCGTCCTCGAGGCCAAGGATCTGGTGGGAGGAGCTGCTATCACACGTTCGTTCGCGGACGGTTATGCGGTATCCGCTTGTGCACACCTGCTGTACCAGCTTCAGCCAAAAGTCGTCAAAGACCTGGGACTCAAGATTGATTATGCATCCAGGGACATGCAGACCATTGCGCTCTCTCCTGACGGCCAGCACGTTCGTTTGGCAGGCGACCGGGTAACTGGCGTTAGTGATGCGGATACTGAGAGCTATAAAGGATTCCACAAGCGTATGACACGCTTCGCCGATCTCATACAACCGTACATGAACAAGGCTCCCGCCCGGCTCGCGAACTTCAGCAGCGGGGATTTGCTGACGCTGGCCAGATTCGGTCTTGATATACGAATGCTTGGCAAGACCGAGATGCGGGAGTTCATACGCCTGATCGGCATCAATATATTCGACGAGCTGGTGGAAAGATTCGAGGATCCGTTGCTGAAAGGCGCGTTGAGCGTCGATGCCGTGCTCGGCACTCACATGGGGCCGCGGTCGCCCAACACGATTCTGACCTACCTTTATCGTCTGTGCGGCGACCACGGCAAAATCAGTGCGCCGACAGGTGGCATGAGCAGCGTCACCGAAGCACTCGCACATTGCGCCCGTGACCGTGGCGTAACGATCAGGACCGGCATGCCGGTCAAACGAATTGTTGTCGAAAACGGCCGTGCCGCCGGCGTCGAAACCGAAAGTGGTGAAAAGTTTTGCAGCTGGCTGATCGTATCAAACGCAGATCCCAAATCGACGATCATGAAACTCGTTTCGCCGCGAAACGTCGAGACCGGCTTTACGCGACGCGTACACAATATCCGTATGCGCGGCAACGCAGCTAAATTACATCTGGCGCTGGATGGCCTGCCGACGATCGAAGGACTGAGCAAAAAAGACTTCGGCGAACGCCTCGTCATTGCACCGGACGAAGACTACGTCGAGCGTGCATTCAATCCGGCCAAGTACGGCGAATTTTCACCCGAGCCGATACTTGAGGTCACATTCCCGAGTTTTCTTGACGCGTCGCTCGCACCAACCGGCAAGCACGTCCTCTCCGCCATCGTTCAGTACGCACCCTACGAATTGAAGGGCGGCTGGACGGATGCTGCTCGTGATGAATTTATGAAAACAGCCTTGAGCAAGCTCGCCGAGTATGCGCCCGATCTGCCGCAACGTGTTACGGCATCGGAGTTATTGACGCCGGCAGACATCGAAAAAGAATTTCATATCAGCGGCGGTCACTGGCATCACGGCGAGCTGACGCTCGATCAATTCCTGTTCGTCCGTCCGGTCGGCGGCGCCGCCCAATATGCGATGCCACTGGATGGTTTGTATCTATGCGGCGCAGGAGCACATCCCGGTGGTGGAGTAAGCGGCGCGGCAGGCAGAAACGCGGCTCGGGTAATCCTTAGCAGGGAGAAGGCGGCATGACAATTCCGGAAGTCCAGCAGGATCGAAAGAAGTCGCCGTTCTATCCTCGTCAGGCAAAAATCGACAAGGTTAATCAATGGCACGAGTGGAAAGGATATTCCAGTGCGGACGCATTCTATGATGCGGAACTCGAATATTTTGCGATTCGTAACAGCACCGGCGTATTCGACCTGACACCGATGACGAAGTACCGGATCACCGGCCCGGACGCCCTCGACTACATCGATCGGCTTGTTACCCGCGACATGCGCAAGATCAAACCCGGGCGTGTGGGCTATGCGGTCTGGTGCGACGACCAGGGCCAGGTGATTGACGACGGCACCATATTCCACCTCAAGGAAGGCGAATACAGGCTTTGCTCGCAAGAGCGACACATGGAATGGCTCGCCGCCTCGGCCATTGGTTTCGATGTGGATATCAAGGAAGAAACCGCTGACATCGCTTCTCTGGCCGTACAGGGACCGACCTCATACAGTGTATTGCGCAACCTGGGGCTGGACGGCATTGAGAAACTTAAACTCTTTGGACTGATGAACTTCGATTTCGAAGGCACGGACCTGATGGTGTCGCGTACCGGTTTTACTGGCGATCTTGGCTACGAACTCTGGCTGGATCCCGCCAAGGCGGAAGCGCTCTGGGATGCTTTATTCGACGCGGGCAAGCATCACGGCATCATGGCAATTGGCACCTCAGCGCTGGAGCAAGCCAGAATCGAAGCCGGCTATCTCGCTGCCTACGAGGATTTTCTGCCGGCGATTGCAACCGTCCGCGCC
The DNA here is from genome assembly GCA_964386685.1 of uncultured Woeseiaceae bacterium. Taxonomy (GTDB): domain Bacteria; phylum Pseudomonadota; class Gammaproteobacteria; order Steroidobacterales; family Woeseiaceae; genus JACZWL01. The sequence goes on from CAYLSX010000011.1 coordinate 11,470, forward strand.
GGCCGCTCGCGCTCGCCATTCGAACTCGGGCTTGGCTGGCTCGTCGATTTCAAGAAAGCCAACTTCAACGGTCGCCGCGCACTCGCAGCGGAGCATCGTCGCGGTTCGACCTGGCGACTGGTCAAGCTCGACATCGAAGGCAACAAACCGGCAACGCACTCCTATATATATGCGAAGAAGCACGGTCGTCATAAACAGGTAGGATTTGTGACGTCGGCTGCCTGGTCGCCTATCTGCAAGCATAACGTTGCTATCGGCACGGTCAGAACACCGTACGGCGCTGTCGGCGACACGCTGTGGGTCGAAATCTACTATCAGCGTGAGATGCACTGGTCACGCATGATGGCCCAGGCCGAAGTCGTCGACAAACCTTTCTGGGACCCGGAACGGCGTCGCGTGACACCGCCCGGTGTCTATTGAGCCACCCGCCGGTTGGACAGCGTCGCGATGACGCATCGTCTCGATCCTCTGCTCCGCCCGAAATCGATCGCGGTCGTCGGTGCGTCCGACCGTGAATATTCGCTCGGACAGGAGACACTGCAAAACCTGACTCGCGGCCAGTATCCGGGGACTATTTATCCGGTCAATCCGCGCTACAGGGAGCTCTTGGGCTTGAAATGTTATGCGGATCTCGTGTCATTGCCAGAAACGCCCGACCTCGTAATTTTCTGTGTGGGCGACAATCGTGTCGAGGCTCTGCTCGACGATGCGATCGAAATCGGCGCACCCGCCGTTTCGATCATGTCCACGCTTGTCATCGACGATGACACGACGCCCGATCTCAAATCGCGGGTCAGCAAAAAGATCAAAGATGCCGGTCTGATCGCCTGCGGCGCCAACGGCATGGGCTTTTACAATGTGCGCGATCGAGTCCTGGCCTGTGGTTTTGACGGCAGGATGCATGAGCCACCCGGCAACGTCAGTCTGATCAGCCATTCCGGTTCCGGCATGTGCGGCATTATCGATTGCGAGGAACGCATTCGCTTTAACCTGGCGGTTTCGACGGGCAATGAGATCAGCGTGTCAATGGACGAGTATCTCGACTTTGCGATCGAGCAGCCCGAGACACGGGTCGTGGGCCTGTTTGTCGAGACGGCAAGAAACCCGCTTGGGTTTCGTGCCGCGCTGCAGAAAGCCAACGACAAGCGGATTCCGATTGTCGCGATTAAGGTCGGCCGGACTGCCAAATCCGTGAAGTTGACCGAATCCCACTCCGGTGCAATCGCAGGCGATGACGCGACTTACGACGCGCTGTTCGACCACTATGGTGTGCAGCGTGTGCGTGACATGGAAGAGCTGGCAACAGCATTGATTCTGTTCGCAGCGTTCAACCCATTGGGCGAAGGCGGGCTTGTGTCAATTCACGACTCCGGCGGCGAACGACAACTCATGATCGACCTGGCCGATGCAGAGAATGTGCCAATGGTTGAACTCGCCCAGGAAACCGTCGACGAACTCGAAAGAAACCTCGATCCCGAGTTGCCAGCTGTCAATCCACTGGACGCATGGAGCCGCGGCGGGCCAAATAGCGACGTGCAAGTGACGCGATGCCTGACTGCAATGATGCGGGATCCGGGCACGGCCATCGCCGCCGTCGTACATGATCGCGCACCAGGTGGCGGGATCTACTCCAGCCATGTCAGTTTCATGCAGCGGGCACACGCCGAAACCGACAAACCGGTTGCGCTCGTCTCCTCAAGACAGGGCAGCGGCAGTGATCCACTGGTCCTGACAACAACGCACGCGGGTTTTCCGGTCGTCGATGGCGTGTCAGCGTTTCTCGTCGGCGTGCGCGGACTCCTGGCCTACCGGGATTTTCTGTTACGCCCACGAGCGTCTCCGCCGGATGTGTCCAGGAAGGCGATCGAACGATGGGCCAGCAAGCTTGAAGCGAACGTGCGACTCGATGAGTCCGAATCCTGCAAGATGCTGCGTGACTTCGGCGTGCCTGCCAACGCAAGCATCATCGCCGAATCGGAATCGGCCGTACTCGCTGCAACCGGCGTTCTCGACTATCCGCTTGTGCTAAAGACTGCGGCGCCGGAACTTGTGCACAAGTCGGATAGTAGTGGCGTCCTGCTCGGTCTCGATTCCGAGGAGCGGCTTCTCGCCGCCTATCGCAATATCAGTGAACGGCTCGGCCCCCGAGTGCTGGTTGCACCGATGGTCTCGGCCGGCGTCGAGATGCTGTTGGGATGCAAACAGGATCCTCAGTTCGGGCCGGTTGTCTTGCTCGGCTTCGGCGGAATTCACGCCGAACTGCATAAAGACGTGGCTTTCGCCCTGCCACCGTTTGATGCCGATTGGGCACGTCATATGCTCGCCGGGCTGAAGTCCAGAGCGCTTCTCGACGGGCTGCGCGGCATGAATTCCTGCGACATAGAGTCCTTCTGCGATATGGCAGCAAAGTTTTCTGCGATGGTTTACGCATTGAGCGATAATCTCGCCGAGATAGATATCAATCCCGTAATCGTTGGCGAGAGCGCCAGCATCGCGGTCGACGCACTGGTGATCGGTTGCGCCGAACAACAGGAAAGGTAAAGACCATGAGCATTCAGACGGCGACAGAATTAACACATAAAAACTGGCAGGGCCTCGCCGACAAGGCACTGAGCAAGCCCGAGACAAGGTTGTTTATCGGCGGAGATTACGTCGACGCGATCGATGGCGAGAGATTTGAAACTGTCAATCCCGCCAACCTTGAAGCGATTGCGAGTGTATCGGCGGCAAATGCGAAGGACGTCGATGCCGCAGTAGTCGCGGCACGCAAGGCGTTTCGCCCCTGGTCACGGATGGTGCCAAGAGAGCGCATGGAACTCATGTATCGCTTCACCAAACTGATTGACGAGAATGCGGAGCAACTGGCCGTTCTCGACACACTGGACATGGGCAAACCAATTTCCGACATGGTGAACGTCGATGTTCCCAGCGTCATCGAGACGATACAGTTCATGGCCGAATATATAGACAAGATGGAGGGTTCAGTCACCAATACGGAAAAAGATGTGATGCACTACATCTTACGAGAGCCAATAGGTGTCGTCGGGGCAATTTCACCATGGAATTATCCGATGCTGATGGCGACCTGGAAATTTGCACCCGCTCTATGCGCCGGCAACACAGTCGTATTGAAACCCGCAGAGCAGGCACCGTTGTCTTGCCTGCGGCTTGCCGAGCTATTCATCGAAGCGGGCGGACCGCCGGGTGTATTCAATGTTGTCAATGGCATCGGCGAGGTAGCCGGGCGAGCATTGGCCTTGCACAACGACGTGGACAAAGTCACGTTCACCGGATCGACCGAGGTCGGCAAGCTGATGTTGCAGTATGCAGGCCAGTCGAACATGAAACGCGTTTCGCTGGAATGCGGCGGCAAGACGCCACAGATATTCATGTCGGACGTCGCCGATCTCGAGCGTGCAGTAACCTCCGCGTATGACGGCGTATTTGCCAACATGGGTGAGGTTTGTAATGCCGGCTCGCGACTACTCGTGGACCGGAAAATACATGACGAATTCGTGGAGAGATTTGTCGCTGAAGGGAAAGACGCGTACGTGCCGGGCGATCCGCTCGATCCGCAGACCAACCTCGGGCCGCTAGTGACCGACGAAGCACAGCAGCGAGTCCTTTCGTTCATCGAATCGGGCAAAGAACAAGGCGCGGAACTCCGCTTTGGTGGCGATCAACCGGATGGCCTGAAGGGCGCTTTCATCAATCCGGCCCTGTTCACTAACGTGAACAACTCCATGCGTATCGCACGAGAGGAAATATTCGGCCCTGTCGCATCGGTCATACCCTTCGACGACGTCGAGGAGGCAATATCGATTGCCAACGACACGATTTACGGGCTTGCGGCGGGCGTATGGACTCAGGATCTCAGCCGGGCCCACAGGCTCGTCAAGGATATCGAAGCGGGCATTATCTGGGTCAACAGCTTCGATGAAGGCGACATGACGCAACCCTTCGGCGGATATAAGCAGTCTGGTAACGCGCGTGACAACTGCATCGAGAGCCTGCTGTCATACACGCAAAGCAAGTCTGCCTGGATACGGCTTGCTTGAGCGTGGATTTATTCCAGATCAACTACTATTTTTCCGCGGGCGTGCCCTTCTTCCGAATAGCGGATTGCGGCGGGAACCTCGCTTAAGCGGTAACTCCTGTCGATGACCGGCGTCACCGTGCCAGCCTGCATGAGGTCAGCCAGGATGGCCAGATCTTCCTGACGCAGTTGCGCCAGAATAAGGACGAACTCCTGTCCCACGAAAGGGGACAACAGCAATGCCTTTATCGGACGTATTAACGGTCCGAGCCAGTTACCGCCTGCTCCTCCAACTATGACAAGAACGCCTTCGGGACTAAGAACCCGCCTGTTCGCTAACAGTGAATGATTACCGACATTGTCTATGATCAGGTCGTATTGTTTGCCGCTTTCCGTGTAATCCTCCTTCTTGTAGTCGAATACGTGATCCGCCCCGATTGATCGCACCATCTCCACGTTGCGCGTACTGCATACGCCGGTCACTTCGGCACCGAATGACTTGGCGATCTGTACTGCAAACGTACCCACGCCTCCCGATGCGCCGTTGATCAGGACTCTATGCCCGGTCTTTATTTTTCCCTTGTCACGCAGCGCCTGGAGTGCGGTGATTGCCGCGATCGGTACGGAAGCCGCCTGCTCAAATGTAATGTTGGCCGGTTTCATCGCCAGCGCCCGGCTGTCACGCACCGTCACATACTCGGAGAAGGCCCCGTTGGCCCCGCCAAATACTTCATCCCCGGGCTTGAACTGCTGAACATCTTTGCCGACTGCCTCAATTGTGCCCGCGAAGTCGACGCCCAATCGTATGTCTTTCGGTGCCCCCACGCCGGATCCCAGGCGAATGAAGTATGGCGAGCCTCTCATGTAGTGCCAGTCAAGCGGATTGACGGACGCCGCGTGAACCTTGACGAGGACCTCGTCGTCGCCGGGCATCGGCTTTTCAATGTCTTCATAGGTAAGAACATCGGGAGACCCATAACAACGATAAACAATGGCTTTCATGGATAGGGATGCGCTGGAGATTTCCGGTGCCGGTACGCAGTCGGCATTGTGGCTTAGAACGAGGCCCAGCGAGAATATCGCAAGCGCCAGGAAAATCAGAATGCCGTTCGCGATTTTGTATCGTAGTTTCATGATTCTACCTTACGACCAAAGTATCTTAGTACAGCGATGAGAATTATAACGCCAAGGATCAGCGACAGGAGTGGCGGAAAACCGTAGCCACTCGGAATCGTGCCGACGGAAATTCCGACCGCTCCGACCAGCATGGCGTAAGGCAACTGAGTGCGAACGTGCTCTATGTGATCGCAGCCGCTGGCCATCGACGAGAGCACAGTCGTATCGGAGATTGGCGAACAGTGGTCGCCCCAAACGGCGCCGGCCAGATTGCATGCGACGGCCGAATACAGAATATGCATGTGCGAGGGATCGTTGACGCCGTTGACCGTCATCACTGCCCAGGTTAGCGGTATGACGAGCGGCATCAGAATACCCATCGTTCCCCAGCTAGTTCCTGTCGTAAATGCGGTAATTGCCGACAGTATGAACACCGTTGCCGGAACCAGCGCGACCGGCAAGGAGTCTGCCAGTGTCGTGACCAGATAGTCGGCCGTATGCAGGTGCCCGGTGACGGCGGATAAGGACCATGCCAGCACCAGGACGATCATTGCGAACAACATTGCGCGAACGCCACCGTACCAGGCATCCACGGTTTCATGTGCGTTCAGGATGCCCTGACCGACAGTCAGTACTGCCGCGGTCAAAGCACCGAGCAAGGATGCCCACATCATCGCTTTGTACGCGTCGGCGTCGCCGATAATTTCTGACAGCGACTTGCCGTCGCCGTAGCCGGTGACGTACAGACCCACGACAAGTGCCGCGATCAATACCAGCAGCGGAATGAATGCATTCACCGCGCGCATAGGAATATTGGCTTTGGGCTCGAGTTCCTCTCCCTGCATGGACGGCAGTTCGTCGACGGACACCGGGGATACCTGGCCATTGCGTGCCCGCAATTCTGCTTCGTACATTGGCCCCATATCGCGCCCGGACGTTGCGACCGCCAATACGAAAATTACGGCGAGAATCGGGTAGAAGCTATACGGAATCGAATGCAGGAATATGGTGTAAGCAGGGGCCTCGATCTCAGGTATGCCTTTCAATGCTTCACCAATCAGACCGACTTCATATCCGATCCATGTCGTTATCAATGCAATACACACGACCGGCGCCGCGGTCGAGTCGACGATATAGGCAAGTTTCTCCCGGGAGATTTTCAGGTGATCCGTCAGAGGGCGGGCCGTGTTTCCGACGACGAGCGTATTGCTGTAGTCATCGAAGAAGATCATCACGCCCATCAGCCATACCGAGACCTGCCCAGCGATGGCGGTTTTAGCGCGAGTGACCATCATGCGCACAATGCTCGCCATGCCACCATTACGCGTGATGATGCCAACCATGCCGCCGATCATTAACGAGAACAGGATGATTGCCGCATGATCGGCATTAGCCAGCGCCTCGGTGACATACAACTGAAAACTGTCGAGCAATCCACCCAGAATGCCGGCGGGCGAAAAAGATCGCAGCGCCGTGGCTCCCAGCCATACGCCGACTAACAACGCCGGAATAACATTTCGCAGTGTCAGTGCGACGAATATGGCGAGAAGCGGTGGCGTGATGGTGACCCAACCGGGAATGACGCGCATTTCGGCCTCAATCAATTCGCCGTCGGTTGACGATGTGCTAACTCGAACCTTGCCGGCACTATCGACCAGGACGTCGGAAAACCTCGCGGTGCCAGTCGCATCCGACAATGCGTTGTAATTCGATTCACCGACACTTAGTACGACATCGGCATCGGGCGACGTACCGGTAACCACGATCTCGGTCGGCACATTCGTCAGCGCGACGGAAGGCACATCGATATGTAGAGTATCCGCGAAGGAATTACACGTGAATAGAATTGCCGCAAGGCACAGGATTTGATTCTTGATTTTTTTGTTCCTGCTTGGCCACCAACACCGGGCGGATACTAACACGCCGTCAGATATCGGGGTTCAGCCTCAATGCTGTCTTGCGAAGCGATGCGCCAAGTTGCGCCCGTTTTGCCGATGTCAATCTCCGCGTCGGCCCGCCGATGGACAGCGCACCTTGAACATCACCCAGTGCTCCGCGGATGACGGTCGCAACGGCGGTAAAACCGTCCTCCAGTTCGTCGACCGTGACGGCGTAGCCGCGTCGACGAATGTTAATCAATTCCGGTTGAAAAGAATCCTTGCTGACCAGCGTCTTCGTTGTCAGCGCTTTGAGCGGTGTCGAAAGCCTCTCGAGCCCGTTGTCCTCGAACGCCAAGACGGCCTTACCGGTTGAGGTCGCGTGCAGAGGCCATCTGGTACCGACGTTTCCGGCCGCGCCCACGACATGACGGCCCGTCACTTCGTCAAGAATCAGCATGCTGTCTCCAATCGGAACCTCGAGCGTCGCTGTTTCGCCTGTTTCGTTGGCCAGGGACTTGAGCAATGGTCGAACGCGCCGCCGAAGATCGCTGCTCGCCAATGCCTGAACGCCGAGCGCCATCAGGCCGGCACCCAGGCTATACGCTGCAGTCAGTGCGTTTCGTTCAATCAGACCTTCACTTTGCAGGGCACCGAGCAGGCGGTGCGTCGTTGTCTTGTTGAGTCCGGACAATTTGCAGATCTCGGCCAGGGACATTTCAGATCGCTCAATGGTGAAGAGTTTCAGTAGCCTGACGGCTCTGAGTGCTGCCTGAGCGCCTTGCGGCGGACGAATATCGGTCATCTCGAATGTGCCATATTATGATGTGGTATTTCATATTATGGCACGATGCGCCTGAGTCTCCCACCGGCTGTGGCCCATCGGCGCGCTATCTGTCGCGGCGCGCAAAAAAACATTATTGATTCGTGGTCGTAAACCCCTGTGCTAATCTCGATTGATGCCCTCTTCAACCATTGAATTTGACAAGCGAGGACCCGTAGCGGAGATCCGCCTGAACAGGCCCGATAAATTGAACGCCGTAAACGCCACCATGCTCGATGAGTTGAACGAGGCAATGGATGTTTGCGAAGGCGACGACGACGTGCGCGCCATCGTGCTGTCCGGCAATGGCCGGGCTTTTTCATCCGGTTTCGATCTCTCGACGGATGATGCTGACACCGAGCTGTCCGGGCAGGAAGCCACTCGGCAGGGTTTGGAGCGCGACTTCGACCTCATCATGAGGTTTTGGAATTGTCCGAAGCCCACCATCGCTGCCGTACATGGCTACTGCCTTGGCAGTGCCATGGAAATCTCAGCCGTCTGCGATATTACGATTGCGGCCGAGGGATGTAAGTTCGGGGCACCTGAAGTTCGATTCGGCAGCGGCATCGTTTGCCTCATACTTCCCTGGGTAATCGGTCTCAAGAACGCGAAGGAATTATTGCTGCAGGGCGCGACGGACATCGATGCGTCGCGCGCTGAAGCGATGGGCCTGGTGAATCGGGTGGTTGCTGCAAAGGATTTGCTGCAGGAGGCCAGGGCTTTAGCCGGTGAAATCGCACTGAATGACCCGCTCGCGGTCAAGCTGACCAAGAAAGCAATCAATGACACGCTCAGGACTGCAGGCATGGAGGATGCACTCCGTGCGGCGCTGCAGACAGACATCGAAATAGAAACGACGGAGACTCCAGAGTCCCGAGCGTTCAACGAAATTCTAAAATCACGGGGACTCAAGGCCGCATTGGCCTGGCGCGCCGCACAGTTACCGGACAGGAAAGAATAGTCAGCTCACCGAGGACATACCAACAATGGCTAAACGAAAGGCCGAGACCAAGCCGACCGAGTTACGCTCCTATCTGAGACGACATCCGGGCACGGATGCGATGGAGTTGCTCATAACAGATGTAACCGGCGTGTTTCGTGGTAAGCGGATTCGCGGCAATGAATTCAGCAAGGTTTTCTCCGATGGCTTCTGCCTGCCCGGAAGCGCGGTTCTCCTCAACACGCTGGGCGACGACGTTCCCGGCATGGCATACGGTGGTGGCGAAGATGGCGACCCCGATGTACAGGCCAATGTCGTTTCCGGCAGTCTGGCTCCCGTGCCCTGGGCTGCAAAAGCCACTGCACAGGCCCTGTTCCGCTTGTATTTTCGCGACGGTGAGCCATTTTTCGCAGATCCCCGTACCGTTCTCGAACGCGCAATGCGGCCGTTTCAGAAGATGAAGCTCGACATAGTCATGGCCGCCGAACTGGAGTTTTACCTGCTCGACGCCAAAACTGACCGCCCGACACAGAAAACCTCTCTCGTTCCGGGCATCGGGCGGCCTCAGCCAGGCCCTCAGGTGTATCACCCCGATGACCTTTGGGACATTGAAAACTTTCTCGACGATCTGAACGATGTCTGCGCGGCCCAGAACATTCCGGCAGGAACGACGACGTCCGAATTCGCCCCGGGACAGTTCGAGATAAACCTGGGACACGTCGATGACCCGGTTCTGGCCTGTGATCATGCCGTATTGCTGAAACGAGCAATCAAAGCCGTTGCCCGGCAACACGCTTTCGTCGCCTGCTTCATGGCGAAACCCTTTGAAGAAGACTCGGGCTCCGGTTTACATGTACACATGAGTCTGGTCGACAGGAACCGGAAGAACTATTTCTCCCAGAGCAAGGAAAAGATGGCGTCTCCGCCCTACTCGGCACGACTGCGTCACGCTGTCGGGGGACTTGTGAAGACGATGACTGATGCGACGGCGATTTTTGCGCCAAACGCGAACTCGTATCGCCGCCTGCGGCCAGAGATGTTTGCACCGGTGGAGCCGAACTGGGGTGCGAATCATCGAAATGTCGCCATACGGATTCCCGTGTCGGACGAGAAAAACCTGCGCTTCGAACATCGGGTTTCTGGCGCCGATGCAAGTCCCTATCTCGTCACTGCGGCAATCCTGGCCGGCGTGCACCACGGACTGAAAAATCGTTGCGACCCGGGCCGAATGGTAAGAGAAGGCGAGGTGATATCACTGAAAAACAAGCTGCCTAATCGATGGGACGCAGCGATCGACAAGTTCTCGCGCAGCAAGGTGTTGCCCGAATACCTGGGCGCCGAATTCTGCAAGTCGTATGTCCTCAACCGACGCTCCGAGTCGGCCCGCTTTCATAATGTCGTCAGCAACACCGACTTCGACTGGTACCTGCGTGCGGTTTGAATCAAAGGTCAGTAAATGATCACAGTCTATTCGGAAGATCATCAATTGCATGACGGACTACTCTTGTCGGACGGCGATGCCTGGGTGCCGAGCGTCGAATGCCCGGCCCGGGCGAACAACGTTGCGGCAGAAATCCTGAATCGCAATCTTGGTGAAATCATCGCACCGCGTTCCTATGCCGATGACAAACTGACGACCGTGCACGATGCCGACTATGTCGAGTTTCTGAGCGTCGCGTGGGATGAGTGGATTGCCCACGGAGAGACCGGCTCCAACGCAAAGCCTTTCGCGTTTGTCGGTGCCGGGATGCGCCACGCAGACTCCGATAATATCCACAGCAAACTCGGCCGTTACTCGTTCGACATGGACGCCCCCCTTGTTTCCGGGAGTTGGCAGGCGATCCGGCGCTCGGCGGAAACCGGATTAACGGGTGCCGATCTTATTCTCGAGGGAGAAAAGTTCGCTTTTTCGGCATGTCGTCCGCCCGGCCATCACGCAACGGCGGCATTCTGTGGCGGTTATTGCTATCTCAACAATACTGCGCTGGCTGCGCAGTCATTCATCGATGCCGGCATGGACAGAGTTGCCGTGCTCGATGTTGACTACCATCATGGCAACGGCACACAAAGTATTTTTAGCGAACGTAACGATGTGCTGACGATATCCTTGCATGCCGATCCCGCGATCGAATATCCCTATTTTCTGGGTTTCGCCGACGAACCGGGCGCGGGAGCAGGAGAAGGCTTTAATCGCAATTATCCGCTGCCTTTCGGTACGGACTGGAATACCTATGGCGAAGCCCTGGACGACGCCATCACGCACGTTCGCGAGTTTGCGCCATCTGCGATCGTCATTGCCCTGGGGCTCGATACCTTCGCGGGCGATCCGACAACCCATTTCGAAATCCTCGCGACCGACTACATCGCCATGGGCGATCGCATCGCTGCTCTGAGTCTCCCGACCCTGGTCGTTCTCGAAGGCGGTTATGCCGTTGATGCGATCGGCGAGAATGCGGCGAATTTTCTCGAAGGCATTGGAAATCGCCTCTAAGACGGCTCGCTCAGCCGGGCAAGATCTTGCTCGATGTATCTGCTGGCCATGAAGTAATGCAGCGCGGTCCAGGGTGTTAACACTGCGCCGATTATCAACAAGCTGTAGCGGAGTGATTCGTTTGCATAGCTATCAGACAGATAGTCGCTCAAGATTCCTGCCAACAGCGGCCCGAGACCCAGGCCCACGATATTGATAAGAAACAGAATCAATGCCGATGCGACGGCGCGCATACGCAGCGGCACCAGGCTCTGAGTCTGTGCGAAGGTCGTCGCAAGATAAACATTGGAGAAAATAGCCGGCACGACGAAAAATGTCAGGGACACCTGCGCACTGCTTGCAAGATAGACCGGGAAGGTGAATAGCCATGCACCCAGCAATGATAGAGCAATAGCCTTGAGTGCAAGGCTGTGACTTTTGCGTCCTAGCTTGTCGGCGATGTAACCACCCCCGGCAAAACCCAGCCCGCCGGCAATTCCAAGTATCAGGCCCAGATAAACGCCGACCAGCGAGAGGCTCATCGAAAAGCTGCGCATCAGGAAGCTCGGATAAAAAGTCAAGAAAGCGTATCCCGAAAAAGAGGCCAGTCCCGCGCCGGCCGCCATGTGCAGGAACGACTTCCGTGACAACAGATATTTCGCCACTGTCATGATGCCAGGACGATTGCCGCTATCGACACGATTCTCGGAGATCCCCCGTACCGGCTCCTGAATGGTAAAACGCACGATAAGTGCAAGGACGACGCCGGGAATGCCGACGATGAAGAACGCCTCGCGCCAGCCGATGTTTTCAGCGACCCAGCCACCGGCCAGGTACGCGATCATGATGCCGCCCGATATCCCGAGCGTGTACAGGCCCATCGCCGTCGATCGTTTTTCAGGCGGATAATAGTCCGCGATCATTGAATGCGCCGGTGGCGAGCAACCGGCTTCGCCGATACCGACACCGATTCTCGCGAGGACCAGCTGAACTATATTGTTTGCCACGCCGGATAGCGCCGTCATGCCGCTCCAGATCGCCAGCGCGAGCGCGATCAGGTTACGTCGGTTCGACCTGTCGGCCAGATACGCAATGGGAATTCCAAGCGTTGCATAGAGGAGGGCAAAAGCCGGCCCCGCCAGAAAACCGAGCACCTTGTCATCGACAACGAATTCCGCTTTGATCTCCGGTAGCAGAATTGCAAGTATCTGACGATCGATAAAATTGAATGTGTAGACAAGCACCAGCACGCCAAGCGCATATCGTCTGGCACCGGTACTTAAGGATTGATTGCGATCAGGCGGGCCGGCTGCGCTTGTTGCCAACGTTTCACATCCTGAAAATGACGTTCGTTAGGATCTTGTGGCCGGTACGATATCACACATGAGCAAGCCAGCACGCAATACGGAAACGCGTACGATACTCGCGATCAGCCTGCCGCTGATGGCTGCCTATGTTGCGGAAATGGGCATGATGATTACCGACATGGTTATCGTCGGACGCCTGGGCAGCAACGAGCTTGCCGCGGTGGGCCTGACGGCGGACTGGTTTTACGTATTGTTGCTGCTTGGAATGGGCGTAGTCTCAATCGTCGGCGTTCTGGTCGCGCAAAACCTCGGAGCACGAAATTCCGCAGGTGTTGTCGATTCGGTCGAGCAGGGTGTCATTGCCGCGACGATTATGAGTATTCCGGTAATGCTATCGGTCTGGTACATGGGACCGGTATTGGCATACGCCAATCAGGATCCGGATGTCATAAGGCTGATCAAAGACTATTCGCGACCGTTGACCTTGGGCGTATTACCTGTGCTCTGGTTCGTCGTACTGCGAAATTTCATTACGGCTCTCGCGAAGTCATCTGCAATCATGGCCATCACGGCGGTCGCATTAGTGCTCAATCTTGCACTGAACTACGCATTGGTCTTCGGCAAATTCGGCTTCCCGGCTCTGGGTGTGACCGGCGCCGCATACGGCACCACTATCGTCAACTGGCTCATGTTCCTCTCGCTAACCGCCTACGTGTTTCGTTCGCAACACTTTAAAGAATACCGCTTCGCCATGTTTCCGCGGCGGTTAAACGTGGAGACACTTAAGGATATATTTGCGCTCGGCCTGCCTGTTACCCTGACGCAATTACTAAACGGTGCGATGTTCACGGTTGCCGCGATACTGGTCGGCATGATCAGCGCGGACTTACTCGCCGCCCAGATGATCGCTTACACCGTCGTCTATTTCGCCTTTAGTTCCTCGGTTGCGATTGGCGATGCCGCCAGAGTGCGCGTCGCCTACGGGGTCGGTAGCCGTTCGGCGCCTGCAGCCCGGCAATCTGCGTATATCTCGTTCGTTCTTGCCGCCGCGGCCGTATTGATCTGCTCGGGTTTGTTGTGGGCGTATCCGGTATTTTTTGTCGGAATATTCCTCGATATCGGTGATGCCGAAAATACTGCCGTGTTGGAGATCGCCCCCGGACTATTGGTATATGCCGCCTGGTTTCTCCTGTTTGACGGCGTCCTCATCGTCGCCGCAAATGCGATTCGGGGCCTGCGCGATACGCGGACACCGTTGTGGATATCCTTGACAGGATATTGGGTCATTGGCCTTGGCGTTGGCACCTGGCTGTGTTTCCCCATGGGCTATGGTGCAAGCGGACTGTGGTGGGGACTCATACTTGGACCGGCTGTTTCGATCCTGATGATGTTCTGGCGCTTTCATGTCCGAATGTCGCAAACCGAACAGCGTTTGAATGCGGAATCGCCGCAGTAAACTCATGTATATTCGGGCAACCCGGATGAGCAGAAAAATAAGAATGCCAGGTGACGAATATTAAATTCGGCAAGTTTATTCTGATTGCCGCGATCGGCCTTGCGATCGTCATCGGGATCGCATTTTTCGTGCCCGAACTAGGCCTCACGAGAGGCCAGGTTCATCCACAATTTGCGACGATGCGGCAAGGCGGCGAGCCTCACAGCAGCGCCGTCATTTGGCTCGGCTGGATTTTCGGCCTCGTTGCACAGCTCCTGGTTTTTTCCCTGTACAGTCTTGGCGCATCCCGCCAGAACAAGCTCCGCGGCCTCGGCAAACCGTTCATCTTTATCTTCACGCTGACTGCGTCAGTGTGGACAAGCATTGTCGTCACGTATCAGGACTATGCGGACAATCCGGATCCGGCATTGCTGTTCGGATTTCCTTTACCCACCGGTCTTATGATTTTCGTCATGCCGTTGGCGATGTTACTGATTACCGTGCTTTTCGTCGTACGTTTTCCCAAGTCCATCCTGACCGAGGAAGACCTTGAGAAATACCGACAACTGCTGGACGACAAGGAACAGGATTCGTAATGGAATCGTTCCGCGATCCCATTATTCTCTCGAGCATCGCTTTCTACATGCTGTTATGCATTGGCGTCGGCATCTGGGCGATGCGTCGAACGACGACGACGCGCGACTTCTTCATGGCCGGGCGCCATCTCGGCATCATGGTCGCCGGGATCGCAGTGTTCTCCAGCACGATGAGCGGATTCGGTTTCGTTGGTGGCCCGGGACTGGTCTATGCACTGGGCACGAGCTCGTTCTGGATATTGATCACCGTACCTTTTGCATATGCGATCAGCGACTTCACGGTCGGAAAGCGCCTGAGGCTGTTTGCCGGCGTACTCGACACGATCTCTCTTCCGGACATTATTGCGGCCCGCTATAACAGCGAAGCAACTCGTGGCCTCTCGGCCCTGGCAATTTTGCTCGGTGTCATGGGCTATCTCGCAACGCAGATGCTGGCGATGGCCACGGTGTTGCAAAGCATCCTGATCAACTCGAATTTCTGGCCCGAAGCCAGTTTTATCGCCTGCGTGATCATCTCCAGCTCGGTGCTGGTGTTTTATTGCGTGACCGGGGGAATGCTTGCCTCCGTTTACACGGATCTGATTCAGGGCTCGATCATGGCTGTTGCCGGCGTTCTGGTTTTCTTCGCCGCTTTCTCGGCCGTCGACGGCGGTGCGGCCGGCATATCTTCGATAATCATGGCGGATGACCCTGAGTCAATGGGCCCCTGGGGCACGATCGGAATGTTTGCCTGTCTGTCGTGGTTCGTCCTGTTTACGATCGGCCAGGCCGGTCAGCCTCATATCATCACCAAAGCGATGATGATCAGGGACATTCGAAGCTACCGCTTCATGCCGGTGATCACGATCACCGGCTACACGATTACCGCACTGCTGTGGATCAGCATCGGCCTGGCGATGCGTGCACTCGTCATATCGGGACAACACCCGGAGCTTGCGAGTGCGGATGCGGCCGCGCCGGAGTTCCTGCAGCACTATGCGCATCCCATCCTCGCCGGCGTCGTATTTGCCGGTCTGTTCGCTGCCATCATGTCGACGTCCGATGCATTTTTGAATATCGGTGCCGCGGCTTTGACGCATGACATTCCCAAGGCGTTTAATCGACCCGCCGATAATGAATTGCACTCCGCCCGCATCGGCACCGTCATCATCGCCGTCGCGGCCGCTGCTTTTGCGCTGTATTCGCACTACGAGAACGCGCGGCTTATCGCCCTGCTCGGCGTGTTCGGCTGGGGCACTTTCGCCGCTGCTCTGGTGCCGACGGCGGCAATCGGTCTGAACTGGAAACGCGGCACGGCCGCAGCGGCTTGCGCGGCGATCGTCACAAGCCTGATCCTGAATTTCACCATCGAGGTTTTTGATATCCCGCTGCCCGGCGGAATACATGGCGGCACCGTTGCATTGCTGACATCCATCATCGTGTATTTTGGCGTTTCCTTCGCGACTCCAACACCCGAAATTGATTCGAGAGTTCGCGCGGTGATGGATATCTGAGCAAGCCGTGTGACTAGTGGCAACCGGGTTTGCCAAACTCCGGTGGCAATACTGACTCGATGCGCTCCATGACAT
>CAYLSX010000011.1:27737-31841 GCA_964386685.1 uncultured Woeseiaceae bacterium
CAACCGGGTTTGCCAAACTCCGGTGGCAATACTGACTCGATGCGCTCCATGACATCGAGCCTGTGAATCAGGTCGTGAATGTAGTCGAGCTTGTCGGTTTCAAGCACCAGCACTTCGCTCATTTCGTATGAGCTGATCCAGTTCTCGTACAGACGATCGAGACGCTTGAGGTAGGCAAGCGGTACGTCCTTTTCCATCGCCCTGCCCCGCAGCTTGATGCGCTGACGCAGTGTCCGCATTGAGCAACGCAAATAAATCATCAGGTCGGGCGGCTTTATCGCATCGAGAATTGCCTGGTAAAAACCCCAATAGGTCTGCCAGTCTCGCTTATCGATTTTTCTCATTTGATGCAGCGCCGTTGCGAATATTTCGGCGTCCTCGAAAATTGTGCGATCGAGGGCGACAACACCCGGCGTTCTATCCAACTCCTGGTGCAGGCGGAACTTATTGCTCAGGAAATATAGCTGCGAGCGAAACGCCCAACGCTTCATGTCTTTGTAAAAGTCGGGCAGGTAGGGATTTTCGTCGTTCGGTTCGTAAAACGGTGACACATCGTAAGTGCGCGACAGAAAATCGACCAGGGTGGACTTGCCTGAGCCCATATTCCCGGCGATTGCGATCGACCGTCGCATCAGTCGCGGAGCGTCGTCGGCCCGATGGCACCACCACCGGGCCTGCGGGGATCGGCAGCACCCTGATAATAACCGTCCTGCTGGGAGACGGAATTGATATTGCCGATCGTTCTGCCGCCACGAATCGTGTGACCGCGACGTTGCAGTTCCGCAATCGTGTCCGGGCTGAACCCCGACTCGATCTGGAGAATGTTGGGCAGCCATTGATGGTGCATTCGCGGCGCATTCGAGGCGACGCCGATGTTCATTTCGTGATCGATAACATTCACGACCATCTGAAGCACGGCCATGATGATTCTGCTGCCACCCGGACTGCCTGTCGCGACGATCGGCTCACCGTCTTTGAAGACCATCGTCGGCGTCATCGAGCTCAGCGGTCTTTTGCCCGGCTGTATCGCATTCGCTGTCCCACCGAGCATTCCGAACGCGTTCGGTGAGCCGGGTTTGGCCGAAAAATCGTCCATCTCGTTGTTCAACAGAAAACCTGCGCCGTCCACGCTCATGCCGGAGCCGAAGGAAAAGTTGAGCGTGTAAGTATTGGCGACCATGTTGCCGTCACGATCGATGACCGAAAAATGTGTCGTGTCGACGCTTTCCTTCGCTGGCGCGACGCCCGGCGCGATTTCTTCGGAGGGTCTCGCCTTTTGCATGTCTATGCCCGCCGCCAGCTGTTTTGCGTACTCCTTGCTTGTCAGCCAGTCGATCGGTACATCGTAATAATCCATGTCGCCAAGATGTTTGCTTCTGTCGGCGTAGGCGAGCTTGGCGACTTCGACCAACAAGTGAACATTGTTAGCACTTTCGGCTCCGTACTGCCTGACTGGAAAGTGTTCGAGGATGTTGAGCATCTGAATGACGTGGACACCGCCGGAACTCGACGGTGGCATCGAGACGATGTCGTAGCCGCGATAAGTACCGCGAAGAGGCTCGCGGACGACCGGTTTATAGGCTGCGAGAGATTCAGCGTCTATCAATCCGCCGCCCTTTTCCATCTCGGCGATTATCTTTTCGGCAATCTCGCCACGATAAAAAGCATCCGGACCGTGTTCGGCGATTTGTGTCAATGACCAGGCGAGATCCGTCTGCACGAACAATTCTCCTTGCTGATATCCGGTGTCATCCGACTTGTAGAAATAGTCGAGCGACGATGCATCACGACTCATGCGGTCCCGGGATCTTTCCAATGCGCTTGACATGTCATAGCTGACTGCAAAGCCATCACGGGCCAGTTCGATTGCCGGCGCCAGGAGTCTTTTCCACGGCAGCCTTGCGTATTTCTGATGCGCGAAATGTAAGCCTGCGACGGTGCCCGGAACGCCCGACGACAGGTGGCTGAACATCGCACGCTGCCTGTCGACATTGCCATCCCCGTCGAGAAACATGTCGCGGTCAGCCTGAATCGGTGCTGCCTCGCGATAGTCGATCGAACTGGTCTCGCCGTCTTCGGCGGTATACACGAGCATGAATCCGCCGCCGCCGATATTGCCGGCCCGCGGCCGGACAACAGCCAGTGCAAAACCGACTGCCACCGCAGCATCGACGGCGTTGCCACCTTCAGCGAGAACTCGCGCACCAACCTCAGAGGCCAGGATGTTCGATGACGCGACCATACCTTCGCGATCGCGTACGGGATGGCGTACGTCACCGTAGCGAATGACCTCTGTGCCTCGAGTCTGCGCTAGCAGGCCCGGCGACGGCAGCAATAGAGCAATTGCCATTAGAAAGGTTACGAATTCTTTCATTACAAAATACCGTGAGACGTTATGGCAGTACTGCCTTGAATATGAAGAAGAACAGAATCGCCAAGAATGCGCCAGCTGGAATGGTGACGACCCAGGAGACGAATATCCGCCCGACAACCCGAAGATCGATGGCTTCGATGCCACGCGCCAGGCCGACACCGAGGACTGCACCGACCAGCGTATGTGTGGTCGAAATCGGCATTCCGGTACCTGACGCTATGACGATAGTACTCGCCGCAGCAAGCTCCGCAGCAAACCCGCGGCTAGGTGTCAATTGGGTAATCCGGTGGCCCACCGTCGCGATCACACGTACGCCATATGTCGCGAGACCGATGACGATTCCAGCACCGCCAAGGGCCAGCACCCATATTGGAACAGCCGACTGGGCACCAACGATTCCGGTTCGGGCGACACTGATTACAGCTGCAAGAGGACCGATGGCATTGGCTACGTCATTGGAGCCATGTGCGAAAGCCATTGAGCAAGCGGTTACGATCATCAACACGCCGAATACACGCTCGACGGTATGAAAGTGTTGTTTCTTGTCGAGTTTCTTGTCCGGCTTAATACGGCGAATGGCAAAGGCACCGACGAGTGAGATAACCACACCAATCAGGGTCGCAAAAAAATAGGCAGACGCGAGACTGATATCCATGCCCACATGCTTTAGGCCCTTCAAAATGGTAACGAGGGTCATCGTGAAAGCTGCAAAGAAAATGTACACGGGTACATATCGCTTGGCGCGAGCGAGTGGATCCTCATGTCTGAGAATCAGCTTCTGAACGCTCATGTAGATGAGGTATGCGATAAAGCCCGCTGTGATCGGTGAGATCACCCAACTCATGACAATCGTGCCGACTCTTCCCCACTGCACGGCATCGAATCCGATGCCGACGGCTGCGAAGCCGACGAGGGCACCGACGATTGAATGTGTCGTCGATACCGGCCAACCATTTCGGGAGGCGATAAACAACCAGGTTCCGGCCGCCAATAGCGCGGCCAGCATGCCGTAGATCAGAAGTTCCGGGGTTCCACTCAGCAAACTCGCGTCGACAATATCCTTGCGGATCGTGGACGTTACCGCGCCGCCTGCCAGAACAGCCCCCAGGAACTCGAATACGGCCGCGACGAGAATTGCCTGCTTGATGGTAAGTGCCTTCGAGCCAACCGACGTTGCCATCGCATTGGCGACGTCATTGGCACCGATTCCCCAGGCCATGAAGACGCCGAAAACGACAGCCAGGGCAACATAGACAATCTCTGCTTCCATCAAGTCATCTCCGGTCTTAAGGCCAGCGTGATTCTTAAGGGCATGTCGATTAGTGGGAGAGCAAGAGCTCCAGGCGGCGGCCAACGCGCTCGGCCATGTCGGCGATCTCACCCGTCAGCTCGATCACCTGGTACAGAAACATGACGGAAACCGGATCCAATGTGTCTTCGATCTTGAACAAGTCGCCTCTCAGGCCTGCCTGCAGGTTATCAGTCTCGGTTTCGATCTTATCGAGCTCTTCGATGAGCTCCTCGACCAATGTCGCCTCCGCGCCGCGGAATCCGCTCGTGAACAAATCGTCGAGCTCGCGTACGCTTTTTCTCGCCTGCTTGGCGGCATCGACATTGCGGTTGACGAAAGTCAGGAAGTCATCTGAAATCGCCGCCGGAATCTGCATTTTCCGCCCCATGACCACGCCGGATACATCCTTGGTCCTGTTCGCCATTTTGTCCTGAACCAG
>CAYLSX010000012.1:0-28453 GCA_964386685.1 uncultured Woeseiaceae bacterium
TATGATCAGGAGACAATCTGATGACAAATGAACTTGCTCTGTGGCTTGCCATAGGCTCGGGCGTTCTTGCGGTTCTGTACGGGCTCGTATCCGTGCAATGGATTCTCAAGCAGCCTGCCGGCAACGAGCGCATGCAACAAATTCAGCTAGCCATTCAGGAAGGCGCAAACGCCTACATGAATCGCCAGTACTTCACGATCGGCGTGGTTGGTGTTGTTTTGTTCGTTATTCTCGGGGTCGCACTTGGCTGGCACACTGCAATCGGCTTCGCCATCGGCGCAATATTCTCCGCGGCAGCCGGCTATATCGGCATGTTCGTCTCTGTGCGGGCCAACGTCCGCACCGCCGAGGCGGCAACCAAAGGCGTAAACGCAGCTTTGAACATCGCATTCCGCGGCGGAGCGATAACGGGCATGCTCGTCGTGGGACTGGGGCTGATCGGCGTTGCCGGATACTACTACCTGCTGACCAGCATTGGTCTCGATACTGACGCCACTATTCACGCGCTCGTGGGACTGGCGTTCGGTGGCTCCCTGATTTCGATATTTGCACGACTTGGCGGCGGCATCTTTACGAAGGGCGCAGACGTCGGTGCGGATCTCGTCGGCAAGGTCGAAGCCGGTATTCCCGAGGACGATCCACGAAATCCAGCCGTCATTGCCGACAACGTCGGTGACAATGTCGGCGACTGCGCCGGCATGGCGGCCGACCTGTTCGAAACCTACGCCGTGACCATCATTGCGACGATGCTGCTCGGTACGCTTGTTGCGTCGACATTCGGCACTGCCGCCATTATCTACCCCTTGGTTCTCGGTGCAGTTTCAATCGTCGCATCAATCATCGGTACGTTTTTCGTCAAGACATCGGACGGCGGCAAAGTAATGGGTGCACTTTATAAAGGCGTCATCGTCGCCGGTGTCCTGGCCGCGATCGCTTTCTACCCGATCACCATGAACATGATGGATGGCAGCGGCAATGCCATGGGTATTTACGGTTCGGCGCTGATTGGTCTGGCCTTGACAGCCGCGATGGTCGTAATCACCGAGTATTACACCAGTACCGATTTCAAGCCGGTCAGGACTATTGCGGAAGCGTCGCTGACCGGCGATGCGACCAACATCATTGCGGGCCTGGGTGTGTCGATGAAAGCGACGGCACTGCCCGTTCTGGCGGTCTGCGCCAGCATCTGGGGAACATTTGCGCTGGCACCGGAAGGTGACACCCTAGCCGGCCTCTACAACATCGCGATCGCAGCGACATCGATGCTGTCCATGACTGGCGTAATCGTGGCGCTCGATGCATTCGGGCCTATCACCGACAATGCCGGCGGCATCGCGGAAATGGCCGAGCTTCCATCCGATGTTCGCAAGATCACGGATCAACTCGACGCAGTCGGCAACACCACGAAGGCCGTAACCAAGGGCTATGCCATCGGATCTGCCGGCCTGGCTGCCCTGGTGCTATTTGCGGACTATACGCACGCACTTGCGGCGGAAGGTATCAACGTTACCTTCGATTTGTCCGACTATCGCGTCATCATCGGATTGTTCATCGGCGGTCTAGTGCCCTTCCTGTTCGCTTCGATGGCCATGGAGGCCGTTGGGCGTGCGGCGAGCTCGGTCGTTAACGAAGTGCGGCGTCAATTTCGTGAAATCCCCGGCATCATGGAGGGCACCGGCAAACCCGACTACGGTCGAGCCGTTGACCTGCTAACCAAAGCTGCAATCAAGGAAATGATTGTTCCCTCGCTCCTGCCGATCAGCGTGCCGCTCATTGTCGGCCTCGTCCTGGGCCCTGTTGCCCTGGGCGGACTGTTGCTCGGCACGATCGTCACCGGACTTTTTCTCGCGATCTCGATGACCGCCGGAGGCGGCGCATGGGATAACGCCAAGAAGTACATCGAGGATGGTAACTGTGGCGGCAAGGGTTCCGACGCACACAAAGCGGCGGTAACTGGGGACACGGTTGGTGATCCATACAAGGACACGGCAGGCCCGGCGATCAACCCGTTGATCAAGATCATCAATATCGTTGCACTGCTGATGGTGCCGTTACTCTGAACGAATAGATAAAGAAGAATGAAAAAGCGGGGCTTTTGCCCCGCTTTTTTTACGGATTCAGGATTCGGAAAGTGCCGGTGCTCTGTGCTGACCCCAGCGCCACAGGTGGCTCGATGAAGTTGCCCTGTATGAAATCGACGCCGACTTCGCGCAACCAGTCGAAATCTTCCTGCGCCTCTACCTGTTCGGCGACGACGCGAAATTCCAGCGTCCTCGCAAGTTTTATCATCGCAGATACCATTTCCTGGTTTATCTGATCGGTACTCAGGTCGCGCGTATAGCTTCCGTCGATCTTCAAGTAATCCACTGGCAGCAACTTCAGGCTGGCGAATGAACCCAGGCCGCTTCCAAAGTCGTCGAGGGCAAATTCGCATCCGATACCGTGCAGCACTTCTATGAATCGTCGCGCGTACTGAACGTTATTGGATACGGCATTTTCGGTGACTTCGAAACAGATGCTCGATGGCGACACACCGCTGTGGTCCAGCGCGTCCACAACGAAGCCGAGAAAACCTTCGTCACTAAGGGTCTGTCCCGACAAATTGATCGCGCAACTGCGATTGCCCGGGAGCTTGATCTGAGCGGCGGTGATCGCCGCAAGCGTCGAACTGACTACCCAGCGATCGATCTGTGGCATCAACTGATAGCGCTCCGCGGGACGCAGGAACTCGGCTGTATTTACGTATCGTCCCCGTTCATCGGGCATGCGGATCAATACTTCGACCGCCGGACCGGTCTCGTCGCCGCTGCCCGTTGCAATGATCGGCTGTACGGCGAGATCAAAACCGTCTTCGTGCAATGCCGTCTGCAATTGACGCAGCCATTGAATGTCACCGCGCTCACGGGCGATAGCTTCGTCGCGTGCCGAATAAACATGTACCTGACCGCGGCCACGCTGTTTCGCGACATAGCAGGCGGAATCGGCCGCACTAAGGATGTCCTGCAGGTTACCGCTCATGTGACTGATTTCGACGAGGCCCACGGAGATGCCGATATTGAATATCTTGTCTTGCCAGACGAATCGGTAGTCAGCGACGGCGTTACAAATATCGGCAGCAATCTGGCGCGCTTTCTCGATCGGACAACCGATGAGCAGTGTTCCAAACTCATCGCCACCCAGTCGCCCGACATAGTCGGAGTCGCGAACCTGGTCTTTGACCAGAGTCGCGACCTCACGCAACATGTTATCGCCGGCCAGATGACCGCAGCTATCGTTGACAGCTTTGAAGCGATCAAGATCCATATAAAAGAGTATGTGCACGCCCTCTTCGGCGTGGGCAGAGTCCATTGCTTCTTGAAGTCGCCGCTCGAACTCGCGCCGGTTGATGAGCCCTGTTAACGGATCGTGAGTGGCCTGATAACTCATCTGCTTGGTCAGGCCCCGAATCTCGCTGACGTCATGAAAGACAACAACAGTGCCCGAAATACTGTTGCCCGGACCCCTGATCGGCGATGCGGTTATTTCTATGGAATGCTCGTTCTCACCGTCACGGCTGATCAACAACGCGCGACGACCCATGTTCACGCGCCGGCGCATGGCAAGGCTGCGTTCGACCGGGTCACCCAGCGGACGCCTGTCTGCCTCATCAACCAGCGAAAAGAGCTCTCCAATCTTGTGCCCTGACGCTTCATCCCTTTCCGCACCCGTCATCGCTTCGGCCGCGCGATTCATGTAATCGACGCGGCCTTGATTGTCGGTTGTGATGACGCCCTCTGATATCGACTCCAGCGTGTACTGCGCCTGCCGCTTGCTGCGGCTTAAGCTGACCTCCAGGCTCTTGCGATAGCTGACGTCGCGGGCGACGGTCAGAATGGCGGGATTGCCGCGGAATTCGATGCTCGAACTTTGTGCCTCGACCCAAAGGCCCTGCTCGTTGCCGTTGATCAACTGAATCTCGAGCCGTCGCGGTACGTTCTCCCCAGCCAGCCGCTTGGCCATGGTCTTTCGAAACAGTGCCCGGTATGCCGGTTTCACCAGATCGGCGACGTCCCTGCCCTCCAACTGCTCGGGACTGAGCCCAATGAGCCCCGCGGCACTGTCATTGGCGAGCAGTATGCGTTCGTCGTGTACCAGAACTATTTCGGGCAAAGTCCGGGCGAAGTCTGTGAACAGGCGGTCCTTGTCCTGAATCTTTTCGTCTCTTTCACCGAGCGCGTCGAACAGACGATTGATTGTGTGCGCCAGCTGAACGATGTCGCCGTTGCCGGCGACAGGCAGGCGCCGTCCCACTGACGCATCCGCAGACGCAGCAATCAATTCTTCATTCAATGCTGACAATCGGAGCGCAAGTCGACGATTGTTACGCCACGCGAGCAGGCCTCCGAACACCGCCAGAATCGTTAGGACTATCAGCGTGAGAATTATGATTTCCGGTGACATGCAGCACTCGACGCGGTACAGACTTCGTCTCCCGCAATGTACTCTATTCGATCGGTTTCCAGGCTATCGCGGCAGGAGTCTTGCATTAGTATTCCGGCATGCGGTCAAATGATGCCGTGAAACGATCATTTGTTATTATTAGACGCTCGCGACGTATCTCCATCGTGGGAGATTCGAGGTGAATTCGAGCATCGATCATGTGCACAGCTAAGGATATCTCAGCTGTGACAGCGCCTTGCTCCGATTCACCATAATTCGGCAACCGGGATCGGCCGGCGGGACCCGCGGCTTGTCGCGTTCGACGATTTGATGGTAATAAAGATAATAAAGTCAACGAGTTATAGAAAAATAAAGCAATGAATATCGATTTCGCCAGACGACAAATGGTGCAACAACAAGTCCGCTCATGGGATGTTTCGGAGCCGACCGTTCTACAGGTGATTTCGGAGTTACAACGCGAGCAATTTGTACCGGTCGGATACGAGGCACTGGCCTATGCCGACACCGAGATTCCCCTGCCGCACGGCCAGGCGATGTTAACACCCAATGTGGAGGGGCGGCTGCTTCAGGGGCTGGAGCTCAGGCCCGGGCACAACGTCCTCGAAATCGGCAGCGGTACCGGCTATTTGACCGCATGTCTCGCAAGACTGTCTGCTGCAGTAACCAGCGTCGACATCTTTAGTGATTTTATCGCCATGGCCAAGTCGAATCTCGCCGAGGCGGCGATTGAGAACGTCGAACTCCTTTGCATGGATGCCATAACGGACCTTCCGAAAGGTCAATTCGATGCGGTTGCAGTAAGCGGCTCACTGCCGATTTTTGATACAAGACTTGTCGATGCAGTGAAGCCTGGCGGACGATTGTTTGTCATCGTCGGCGAACCACCGGCAATGGATGCGCGCATTATTACTCGAACCGGTGAAAATGACTGGACAACAAAGAGCCTGTTCGAAACAGATGTACGATCTTTGCTAAACGCAAGCAGGCCACCGGCCTTTTCGTTTTGAGCAAGGAATCCGGTTTTCGCGCCGAAACGGCCTGAAACCACTTGCCATTTTGAGGCATCTTAGAGGGAGAGGCTTGGCTTTGATCGAAGACATGACGCCATCTGAATTCGTGCGACGCCGTGAATCCGGCGAACTTTGGACCTTGCTTGACGTCCGAGAAGCATGGGAGATCGATATTGCGCGGATCGAGGAGACGTTAGACATTCCTATGGCCGAGATAGCGACGCGACTGGCAGAACTCGATGCCTCGCAGCCCGTCGCAGTATTTTGTCATTCGGGCGGACGCAGCGCGCAGGTCGCCAGCTTTCTCGCACAGAACGGATTTGATCACGTTGCCAATATCGCGGGCGGTATCAACGCGTGGTCTCTGGAGATCGACGATTCCATCCCGCAATACTGATACCGCACACTGGAACATCCCGACTGATATAGTGATATAGTTGACCATAACACCTGATTGCTGGCCGAACCGGCCGATCAAACTGGAACCAAGAAGATGAATAAAGTAATAAGATTCAGATACTTATTTATGGCTGTCGCGCTCGTCACACCGGCATTTGCGAATGCCGCCTCATTGCTTGAGGTTTATCAGCAGGCGCTGCAAAGCGACCCGTTGATTCACGAGGCAGAAGCACGTCGGCTGGCGGCACTCGAATCGCTGCCCCAGGCCCGCGGCGCGTTATTCCCGCAAATCTCTGCGAACGCCTCCTGGGAAGAACGCAATGGAAAAGGTGACCAGCTTCAATTCGTGCCAGACCCTAACGACCCTACTGGCCCCCTCATCATTGAAGTTGTGCAGGCGGAGGCAACGACCGAAACTCAAGGATGGGACATCGGGCTGCGTCAGACCCTATTTCGCTGGGACCAGATAGTCACGCTCAAGCAGGCGGGCAAGACCGTTGCCAAGGCCGAAGCCGACCGCGAGGCTGCGCAGCAAGATCTGATTATTCGTGTCGCTGCCCGTTACTTTGAGGTACTCGGCGCCGAAGACCGCTTGACCTCGATTCACGCCGATCGACTCGCGATCGCAAGACAGCTAGAACAGGCGAAGCAGCGATTCGACGTCGGCCTCATCGCAATCACGGATGTTCAGGAGTCTCAGGCAGCCTATGACCAGTCCGTGGCATCAGAAATACAAGCCAAGCGAGAGCTTGCGAACGCCCGAAATTTTCTCAGGGAAATAACGGGGGAATACGTATCATCATTATCGGCACCCGGAGAGAACTTTCCGTTACCGAACCCGAATCCTGCCGACGAACAAAGCTGGATCAATTTGGCGATGGGCCAGAACCTCTCGCTTGTTTCAAGCCGTCTCGATGAACAGATTGCTCGAGATGAAATAAAGTTTCGGCGCACTGGCCACTATCCGACCGTTGATTTGGTCGCCGGCTATTTTGACACGGAATCGACCCGTACTGATTCGATCGTCGGTGGCAGTTCGGCCCAGAACTTCCCAACTCTTCCCCAAAAAGGTGACTCCATAAGGATTGAATTTTCTATTCCCATATTTGCCGGTGGCCGCACGTCATCAAGAGTCCGCGAGGCGGTTTACTTGCACCGTGCGTCCCACGAACAACTGCAGCGCGTGACACGCGAGACCGAGCGGGCGATCCGGGACGCCTATCTCGGCGTCCTATCTGAAATAAGCCGCGTAAAAGCCCTGGAGCAGGCAGTTGCCTCGAGCAGGACCGCGCTCGAAGCCACGCAAGCAGGTTTCGACGTCGGCACCCGTACGATCGTCGACGTGCTGAACTCGCAGCGAGCATTGTACATCGCGATCACGAACTTCTATCAAAGCCGCTATGTCTATATCGGCAATGTATTGTTGCTGAAACAAGCAGCAGGCACGCTGCAGATTCAGGACCTTGAGCAGATTGACCAGTGGCTTGAGGACAGAATCCCGCCAGAGAGAGCGATAGCCGAGGAAGAGGAAAACGCCAGCTAGCCGCGCGCTATCCTTCCTCAACCTTGCTTATCAGCGGCTCCATCAAGTTGAGGAGCCGCTGAAGCGCACCCCTGTTTTCCGCCAGTATTTGTCGGCCTTTGCCGGCCATTTTCTCTGCCTCATCCCCGTCACGAAAGAGACTCGCTATTGCAGCGGCCAGTTCGGCTGCATTCCGAACCTCAACGAAGGCGCCCAGCTCGCTAAACATATTAGCGATGTCCTGTGTATTGAACAGATGCGGGCCGGTTACGATCGGCAATCCAAGAGAGGCAGGCTCGAGCAGGTTGTGCCCGCCGATCGGTACCAGCGTGCCGCCGACGAACGCGATGTCGCTTGCGGCATAGAACATCGGCAACTCACCCATCGTATCGCCCAGAAATACGCTTGTGTCGACAGGACACGGCTTCTTGTCGGTACGCGATACGAAGTTGATCTCTTTCTTTCTGAGCAGCGACTTGACCGTGCCGAATCGTTCCGGGTGTCGGGGCACAAGTATTAGCAATGCTTCCGGCATCTCGTCCAGCAGTTGGTGATGTGCAGATAGCACCTCTTCCTCTTCTTTGTCATGGGTGCTTGCCGCCACCCACACCGGCCGTCCAGCGAAATACTCTTCTCGCAAAGCCACGCCGCGAGATTCGAGATCTGCAGGCGTTTCGAAATCGAATTTGATGTTGCCGGTTACCCAGGTTCGCTCCGGCGCCGCGCCGAGTGATCGAAAACGCTCTGCATCGCTCTCGCTTTGTGCCGCTATAACAATGCCGTGCGACAGAGTCTCACGGAACAGGGGCAGGAATCGTCGATAGCGGTTCACGGACTGAGGCGAGATACGGGCGCTCACGAGGATGAGTGGAATCTCCCGTCTACCACAGGCGTCGTAAAGATTGGGCCAGATCTCCGTTTCCATGATCAACGCGAGATCCGGTTTTGTGAAATTGAAAAAATTTCGTACTGCGAAGGGTAATTCGAAGGGAATATAGCAGTGTGTAACGCCATCACCGTACAGGCTCGAGACTCTCGCAGCACCGGTCGGCGTTACCGTCGTAATCAGCAGTTGCCGATTCGGAAAGCGTTCCTGCAGAACTCGTACAAGAGGTACCGTTGCCTGTACTTCGCCTACGGAAACAGCATGAATCCAGATACACCCGTCGGACAACAGCGGATATCCAAAGCCGAGTCGCTGCCCCAGTCTGTCCCAATACGCCTGATTGACAAGACCGCGAAATATCCAGTACATCGCGTACAGCGGTGATAGCAGATAGCTTAAGAGAACGTAGGCGAATCGCATGGGCAAATCTATGGCGGGCCCGGTTGGAGCGGCCCCAATAGATTAGGATGTTATCGCGATTTCCAGATCGGTTTGCAGAAACCCTTCTAGCCGCACTTGGATTCGCCACAACTCAGGCAGGTCATGCAGCCGTCCAACATGACGACAGCTGCAGTGCTGCACTTCAGGCAGAGCTGGGCTCCTTCCGGATACTCCCTTTTGGAAAATGCATCTTGTTGTTTCTGGCTAGCTTCAAATTCTGCTCTTTTCTGCGCGATCAGCTTTTTCTGCCCGTCATCGAGTTCCGGCGCAGCCAGGAGACCGATCAGGATCAGATGCTTCTCGACGATGTAGCCCAATTCCGCGATGATCGACGGCATGAACGTGCCGCCCGGCTTCCAGTAACCGCCACGCGGATCAAATACCGCTTTGAGCTCGTCCACCAGAAAGGTCACATCACCACCTTTACGAAAGACGGCTGACATAATGCGCGTCAGTGCGACGATCCACTGATAATGATCCAGATTCTTGGTGTTGATGAAGACCTCGAACGGCCGGCGCTTTTCGTGCTCCGTGCCTTCGTTGAGAACGATGTCGTTGATCGTGACGTACATCGCATGGTGCGATATCGGTGTCTTAACCTTGTAGGTCGAGCCGATGAGCATTTCCGGTCGTTCGAGCTTTTCGTGCATGCGGATGATTTCGGCACCGCCTGCGTCGGTTTGCTCCCGTTTGAACTCCGGTTTCTGTGCGGCCGAGGCATCGCCTTCGGCGCTCCTTACCGCGTAGCCAACAATTTTTTTCTCTATTTTCTTTGTGCTCATCTCAAAACTTACCGTAGTAGCCCTCTTTCAAGGCGTCAAATAAATTGGCGGCGGTATGTACTTCGCCGTCGTACTCGATTTCCTCATCGCCCTTGAGCTCAACCTCTGAACCGTCTTCGAGCGTGAATGAATAAACAGTATTCTTCAGATCCTTCTCTTTGACCAAGACACCCTGGAACGCCTCCGGGTTAAAGCGGAAGGTCGTGCAGCCCTTTAAACCCTGCTCATAGGCGTACACATAAATGTCTTTGAAATCCTCATATGGATAATTCGTCGGCACATTGGCCGTCTTGGAGATCGATGAATCGATCCACTTCTGGGCGGCCGCCTGAATGTCGACATGTGCTGTTGGCGAAATGTCCTCTGCCGTAATGAAGTACTCCGGCAAACCTTGATCAGCCGCAGCCTCTGCTTCTGTTCCTTGCGGCATAGCCTGCGGATTTACCAGACCCCGGTAGGCCAGCACTTCGAAGGAGAATACATCGACCTTTTCCTTCGACTTCTTGCCCGGACGAATCACATTTCTGAAGTAATGATGGGCGAAGCTCGGCTCGATGCCGTTACTCGCATTATTCGCCAGCGACAATGAGATTGTGCCTGTTGGTGCAATCGAACTGTGATGCGTGAACCTTGCGCCGACCTCGGCAAGTTCTTCAACCAGCTGCGGCGCTTCCTGCGCGATCTTCTGCATATAGCGGCTATAACGGCTGTGCAATACGCGGCCGGGCACCTTGTCGCCAACCTTGTAGCCGTCCTCAGCCATCTCCGGGCGCTTGGCCAGTACTTCTGGCGTAACCTCGAACTCTTCGTCCATGATCGGCGCGGGACCTTTTTCCTTCGCCAGCTCGAGCGCTGCCTCCCAACCGGCGAGTGCCAGCTGCCTCGAAACTTCCTCTGTGAAACTGACCGACTCCTCGCTACCGTATTTCATGCGCTGCATCGTGATCGCCGAGCCAAGCCCGAGAAAGCCCATGCCATGTCGACGTTTGCGGTTTATTTCGTCCCGCTGTAACGGTAGCGGCAGTCCGTTAATCTCGACAACGTTATCTAGCATGCGGGTGAATACCTTGACGACCTTTCTGAATTCATCCCAATCGAACCTGGCTTCTTCGGTAAATGGATCCAGCACGAACTTGGTCAGATTTACAGAGCCAAGGAGGCATGAGCCATAAGGCGGTAGTGGCTGCTCACCGCAAGGATTAGTCGCACGAATATTCTCGACGAACCAGTTGTTGTTCATTTCGTTGACCTTGTCGATCAACACGAAGCCCGGCTCGGCGAAATCATAGGTCGATGCCATGATGACATCCCACACACGCGCCGCCGGCATAGTGCGATAAATCTTGCAGGCCACCAGGCCATCGGCATTGCGCACATAGGCTTCCGGCCCCGGCCACTCCCGCCACACGAATTGCTTCTCATCATCGATGTCGAGTCCGTCTTGCTCGACTTCTTTGGGCGTCACAGGAAACGCAAGCTTCCAGTCCTCGTCATTGCGAACCGCCTGCATGAACTCATCGGTAATCAGGAGCGAGAGATTGAACTGGCGCAAGCGGCCGTTTTCTCGTTTGGCACGTATGAAATCGATGATGTCCGGATGACCAATATCGAAGGTGCCCATTTGCGCACCGCGCCGACCGCCCGCTGACGAGACCGTGAAACACATCTTGTCGTAGATATCCATGAACGACAAAGGGCCGGAAGTATACGCGCCGGCTCCGGTAACGTAGGCGCCCTTGGGTCGCAACGTCGAAAACTCATAGCCGATGCCACAACCGGCCTTAAGGGTCAGGCCTGCCTCGTGCACTTTATTCAGAATGTTGTCCATCGAATCGGCAACCGTACCGGACACGGTGCAATTGATGGTCGAGGTTGCCGGCTTGTGTTCCTGCGCACCGGCATTCGAGATGATTCGGCCAGCCGGGATGGCGCCACTTCGCAGCGCCCATAGAAATTCTTCGAAATAATTCTCGCGAAGTTCTTCCTCTTCAACCTCGGCAAGCGCTCGCGCAACACGTTTGAACGTGTCGTCGATCTTTTCGTCTATGTTTGTGCCGTCTTTCGCCGTTAGGCGATATTTTGTTCGCCAGATGTCGAGTGACGCTGGTTGAAAAGTAATGTCGGCAACAGAACTAGCGTCAAGATGAACCGCGGACTTCATGTGGTCCCAAACTCCCCTAAACTCCCTAAGGAGACCCCAAAATGTTTGTTTTAAACCTGTCTTCCTAACGTTTTTTAGAGGGAATAGTACCCGGCTCACCACTATCTGTTTTTTAAGCGGCGAGTGCCAAAAATGGCCTCTAATCTTCGTTATGGCAGGCACAAGATGTTGTGCTTGCGAGGGATCAAGATTATGCCTGCTTAGTGTCACTGTCAAGGCTTCGTCTGATTTTTTTCCTAAGTCATTAAGCTTTATTTTTCAACATGTTATATAAACACTTTCAGTAAGTGCTTTAAAACATTAGCGAAAAAAATGACACTTTTGTGAAATTTTTTTTGCACTACATCTAGTGGCATTAAGTGAAATGAGAAACACCAATTTTGACACCAAAAGCGCGTCTAAATTCGTCGCTTTCGAGCCCTTGAAATGCGCTTTGGCGCCCTTATTTTAACTCGCAACGTTACATTTTCTCGGGGCCTTTTCAGGACCTTACAGGCAGAAAGTGCACCGCAATTTTAGGAGTAAAAAATGAACATACGTAGATACGAACCCTGGTCAATTTTCGACCTGATGCAACGCGAATTGTTGCCTTATGCGGGCCGGCGGTCAGCGCTGGACCATGAAGACAACACGGTAGCCGACTGGGTGCCGGCTGTTGATATTGTTGAAGAAAAAGACAAGTTTGTCCTCACGGCAGAGGTGCCCGGAGTCGATCCCGCAAAGATCGACGTCAGTATGGACGCGGGTGTCCTCAGCGTATCGGGTGAAAGGCAGCATGAGAGCGGAAATGAAACTGGCGGGCTCAAGCGCGTGGAAAGAATCAGCGGCAAGTTTTATCGCCGCTTCACGCTTCCGGAGAGCGCCGACGCCGAAGGCATTGCCGCCAAGAGCAGCAACGGCATTCTCGAGGTCACGATACCGAAGCAGCCCGAGGTCCAGGCTCGGCGCATCACCGTAGAAGCCGCCTGATCTGCGACGTTTTCCCGCCGTGGCGCATCGACAGAAGAATGCGCCACGGCGGTATGACAATACCGGTGGAACTTTCGGGCAACTCTCGTTGTCCTCCGCTAAAGCGGATATCATGCACGTTCACCGGCGATTCAGCCGTGAAACGGTAGTATCGATCCCTGCACATATCGATCGAACGAGGAATCCTGATCCATGAGCACGAAAATCAGACTACTTTGGGCCGCGGCCCTTTTGTCATTGGTTGCCGTCAGCTACGCGGCCTTGCCCGGACAGGTTGGTGGGCAACCGGTACAAAGCCTGGCCCCACT
This sequence comes from uncultured Woeseiaceae bacterium, assembly GCA_964386685.1. Lineage (GTDB taxonomy): Bacteria > Pseudomonadota > Gammaproteobacteria > Steroidobacterales > Woeseiaceae > JACZWL01. The sequence goes on from CAYLSX010000012.1 coordinate 12,919, forward strand.
CGTGAAGAAGGTCGCACCGGCCGTCGTTAATATCCGCGTCAGCCAGACAGTCACGACGCGCTCCCCATTCGGCGACGACACCTTCCGTCGCTTCTTTGGTATTCCGGACGAACGACAGGTGGCAAGTGCCGGCTCCGGAGTCATCGTCGACGCCGAAAACGGTTACATACTGACGAATCACCACGTTGTCGAAAATGCCGACAAGATCATGATTTCTCTTATCAACGAAGACTCCCTCGACGCGGAAATAATTGGTTCCGATGCGGCAACCGATATCGCCGTCATCAAAGTCGATCCGGCCAATCTGGTGGATCTGCCGATCGGCGAATCCGATGATGTCGAGGTCGGCGACTTTGTCATCGCCATCGGTAATCCGTTCGGCCTCGGCCACACGGTCACTTCCGGCATTGTCAGCGCATTGGGGAGAACCGGAATCAGCCGCAACGGCTACGAAGACTTCATTCAGACCGATGCCTCGATCAACCCGGGTAATTCGGGTGGTGCGCTCGTCAATATGAACGGCGAGCTGGTCGGCATCAACTCCGCAATCATCAGCCGTACCGGCGGTAATGTCGGCATAGGATTTGCTGTGCCGTCGGAAATTGCCCGTTCGATCATGCGCCAGATCCTCGATTTTGGGGAGGTTCGCCGCGGCTTGCTAGGTGTGACCATTACCACGATCGATAAAGAAGGCGCGCTAGCACTGGGCGCGGAAGTGGACAGCGGTGCGCTCGTATCGACCATCGAGCCAGGTTCTGCGGCTGAAAAAGCCGGCCTGCAGGTCGACGACATCATCGTCCGGGTTGACGACAAGGACATTGATGACAGCCTCGAGTTACGCAACTCGATCGGCCTTAAAGGATCCGGCGAGGAAGTCGAGATCGAGTTTGTCCGCGACGGCAAAACCAGCAACGTTACCGCTATCCTCGGCCAGCAATCCGCATCACGCAGCGGTGGCACTGAGATACACCCAGGGCTCCAGGGAGCTCAGTTTGCTTCAAGTTCGACCAGCAGCGGTGGTGGTGTCGATGTCACGGATGTCGAGCCCGGAAGTCCTGCCGCTCAGCGCGGCCTGCGAGCTGACGACACAATCATCGCCGTGAACCGTCGTTCAATTGGAGATCTGCGCGAGCTACGGGCAGTCGCCCAGGGTAATCGCATCCTCTTCTTGCTCGTGCAACGCGGCGACCGGCAACTGATGCTGCAAATCCGTTAGGTGCTGGATAGCTGCTCGGCTTGGTCGTAAAAGCATTGCAAGTCTTCCTTGCACTCCACGAGCAACTGACGAAATTCGTCCAGCCGCCCCTGGTACAGCGATAACGGAATTAGCGTCGCGTTGTTCAGCGGCGATCTGAGCCAGGCTGGTGTATTTCGCCCGGATCTCTCCACCTGTTCGCCTGCGGCTTCTCGCAGCGCCGACAAGATGTCCTGTTTGCCTTGTCGCATATCACTTTGATCAAGCTCGCTCGCGTACAGCGTTTCAAGATCTGCCCGGGCAGCCTGAACCTGCTGCAAGAGCTGCTGTCGGAATTCACGGCTGCTTCTGTACTCTTGCAGGCGACTATCTTCACCCCTGCCTCTCAACCAGCGCTCCACACCGAATTCCTCGACCGCAGAGGCGAAGGACTCGTTGAATTCGGAATCGTTTTTAACGTAGAGCTGTTGATGGGCGAGTTCATGAAATAGCACCGCCACCAGATCAAGATCGCTCCATCGCATCATCGTATTCAGCACCGGATCTGAAAACTTGCCGAGCGTGGAATATGCACTGACACCACCAACGATGACATCGAATCCCGCGCCTTTTAGCTTCTCGGCCTGGCGCTCCGCATCTTCTTTGGCGAAGTAGCCGCGATATCCCACGCATCCCGCAACCGGATAGCACCAGGTCTTTGCTTGCAATGAAAATTCTGGTGCCGCAAAGACATTCCAGACAACGAAGTCTCGCTCGAGATCGGCATAGGTTCGATAACTGTCGTTATCGGGAAGGTAGAGTTTGCTGATCGAAAACTCGCGCGCCTCCTGAACAAGTTGCAGTCGCTCCTTGAGCGCCTCAGGCGAGTCCGTATCCTGAATCACTTCATTGACAGGCCGGCGTCTGTTCATGATATCCATGTGACCACGCGCAGCCTGCATGTAATAGCATGCCTCGGTTTGCAGAATGAGCGCCAGAAGCAAGAGCCCAATCAAGACGCGCAATGAACGCGGTGAAATTATTTTCGCTATGGTCGGTGGCATCAATTCGGACTACCGTGTTATCCCCAAAACGCTAGAATCGGCAAATGGAAGTTTACCTTGTTGGCGGTGCTGTTCGGGATGAGCAGCTTGGATTGCCTGTTAAAGAGCGGGACTGGTGTGTTGTGGGCGCGACCCCGGACGAACTCCTGTCAGAAGGCTACCGCCAGGTCGGCAAGGATTTTCCGGTTTTTTTGCACCCTGAAACCAATGAGGAATACGCACTCGCCCGAACCGAGAGAAAAACCGGCAAGGGTTATCATGGATTCGAGTTCCATACGTCGCCCGACGTGTCCCTGGAAGATGATCTGAGTCGCCGCGATCTGACGATCAACGCGATGGCCCGGGATGGCGACGACAATCTCATCGATCCTTTCGGCGGCAGTGCCGATCTCGAAAACAGGGTGCTGCGACATGTGTCGGCGGCGTTTTCAGAGGATCCGGTACGCATTCTTCGAGTTGCAAAGTTCAGGGCCAGATTTGCCGGCCTCGGTTTCGAACTGGCCGGTGAAACTCTGGAGCTGATGAAAGCAATGGTCTCATCCGGTGAGGCAGACGCATTGCAGCCGGAACGTGTCTGGCAGGAGACAGAGACAGCGCTCGCGGGTGCCGATCCACGCGTCTATTTCGACGTGCTACGCGATTGTGGGGCGCTCGCCGTCGTGCTTCCCGAGATAGACGCATTGTTCGGCGTTCCACAACCACCGGAGTGGCATCCGGAGATCGACAGTGGCCTTCATACCATGATGGTTGTAGAGCAAGCCGCAAAGCTCAGCGATGAGGTCGACGTCCGTTTTGCGGCGCTTGTACACGACCTCGGCAAGGCGACAACCAGGCAATCAGAGCTGCCACGACACCATGGCCACGAAGCACGTAGCGTCAAACTGGTGAACAGCCTTTCTGATCGGCTTCGCGTTCCACGCGCTTGTCGTGAGCTGGGTGCCCTCGTCGCCGAGTATCACGCACATTGTCACCGCGCGTTCGAGCTTAAGCCTTCGACAATTCTGAAGGTGTTACAAAAGGTCGACGCGTTCAGGCGACCCGAGCGATTCCACAATTTCCTGCTCGCTTGCGAAGCGGACGCGCGCGGCAGAACCGGATTCGAGGACGGAGACTATCCTCAGGCAGACTATTTCAAACGTGCCTGGGAGGAAGCCGCTAAAGTCACCGCAGACCAGGTGGCTAACGAAGAGGCGAGCGGCTCGGAGATCGGCGTGGAGATAGACAAGTTGCGCTTGAAGGCGATCCAGACCGTGAAAGCCGAGACAGCGCGTCAGGTTCCGTAAAAGAACCAGAAGAACGAAAAGACGGTCGTTCCACCAAAATTATCGGAATCGTCATAGCCAAGGCGCAGCTCGATGTCGCTGGCATCGCTGGCAGGAAAGAGAAAGCCCACGCTGTAGGAACCGACGCGGCCGCTATCGATCGCTGTCTGCCTGCTGCCGACTTCCAGGCTGAGCAGATTCAGCCCGAATTCGAATTCCATTCCGGCATCCACGCGGTGATCCAGCAAGCTGTTTGCAAGACTCAGCCTCGACGCCGACAGAAAATTCAGATCCGAGATATTCTGTAGTCTCGTCAAATCGACAGAGTAATCGTAGCTCATGCCGCGGATAAATAGACTTACCCGTTCGCCGGTTTTGGCTCGAAAATTCAATCCGTATCCATCCGCATCGAACTCGACCTGGCGGCGCTCGAGCAGCGGTGCGACCTCGAACAGGAAATCGAAATTGCGTCTTTCATAATCGACCGCAAAAGTTATGGCCTCGGTTCGCAGGTAAACGGATCCACGAAAATCGACGGAATCGAGGATATCCTCGTCGCCCCAGTAGGCTGCGCCAATTCGGATACCGATCGGATCGAAGTAATGATCCAGACCGATGTCTCCATACAGCGTGTTGAGCTCGCTGATTACGCCTTGCGCCTCGGCTTTGGCGGCAGTCGCCGAGAGCCAGGTTTTCTCGGTCAGGCCGAAGTCACCGAACATTGAGAACGCCAGGCTGTCAGAGGTGTCGCCTTCGGCACCAAGGCCGATGACATAGCCGCCTCCGCCGAATGCATTGCCGCTCAACAGTATTGCCAGCATGAATGCTACATAGCGCTTAAACGACGGCATACAAAACCACTCCCGCGAGAACGAGCCTGTATATGGCAAACGGCAGAAGCCCGATTGCGTTGACAAACCTCATGAAGAAATCGATGCTCAGATAGGCCACCAGTGCCGAGATCGAGACGCCTATTGCCAGCTGCGCCCAGGCGATCTGCGTTCCATCGACGAATAATTGCAACGTCTCGTAACCGGCTGCGAGCAATATGACTGGCGCCGATAGCAAGAACGAAAATCGCGCTGCATCCATTCTCTGGAAGCCGAGCATCATCGCCGCCGTGATGGTGACACCCGATCGGGAGGTCCCGGGAACGAGCGCCAAAGCCTGGGCGAGGCCGATAACGATCGCGTCCCTGAGGCCAACGCTGGCGATGACCCGTTGATGCTTGCCGAGACGATCAGCCAGTGCCATCAGGACGCCGTAGCCGGCAAGGGTATAGACAATGACCAACGGGCTGCGGAGGTTGGTCTCAATCCAGCCGGCCAGCAGTAGTCCGGCGAATGCGGCAGGAACTGTGCCAATGAGGATGTACAACGCCATTCGGGACTCCGGCGATTCACCGTGGCCGCCCAGCAGTCTGACGCCGCCCGAGATCAGCCCCTTGAGGTCGTTTCGGAAATAGACTGCAACCGCCAGCAGGGATCCGAAGTGGACGGCAACATCGAAAGTCAGGCCCTGATCGGCCCAGCCGAAAAAGATCGGCACGAGCACCAGGTGGCCTGAACTTGATATCGGCAGAAACTCTGTCAGTCCCTGCACAATGGCGAGCACGATGGTTTGCAACCAGGTCATAATGTGTGCGCCCGGTCTGCAGCATTGAAAGCCTCAACGCCGCCGAGTTTTCCGCGACTCAAGCCTATGCATTTGAAATGCTCGCCCATCTCGCCCGGTAGCGTAAGAAGTTTCACCTGACGGGACAATTCGAGCTGGTCGGCAATCGGTAAATCGGCAATGCCTGCCAACTCGTCTTCGAGTCCGCCACCAATAAGAAAATCTGCCTGCGTGACGAAACCCTGGACGTCCAGTCCCTGCTGTTCTGCCGATTCGGCAACGGCAGTGAAGTCGACCCAGCTGGTCAGGTCCTGAATTCCTGCGTAAATGAGCGGTTCGTTATGTGCATGATGTCGAAAGTGACATCGCAGCCAGCCCTGATTCCGGTCCGGCGCGTAATATTCGCGGCGTGATACGCCGTAGTCGAACAGCAACAACAATCCTTTTTGCAGACTCTGCGCCAGCTGTGCGATCCAGTCGGGCAGGCCGAGCGATATCTCGGACTGGTAGCCACCCGGCAAGGGCTCACCAATGTCCGATTCGACTTTTTCGACAGCTGTTGCGAGAACACGTGGTGCCTGTTTCTTGCTCCAGTCGAATCCCGATTCGTCAGCGGTAACGTGCATCTGTAGCACGGCATCGTCCGTGCGCTCGAATCGTTCCACGGGAAGAGCGTCGGCCACTTCATTTGCGATCACCACGCCAGAAAATTTGCTGGGCAATTCGCTCAGGAATTCGACTCTTGTATACACATCGGGAAGTTCTTCGCGTAACAAGTCCTGCTGCCTGGACTGCAAGTCTGCGGAGGGCTCGAGAATCAGATAGCGCTCCGGGAGAGAATTTTCTTCGTCCAGCCAGCGAAGAATATCGACGGCGAGTTTGCCGCTGCCGGCACCCAGCTCCAGTATTTGTCCATTGTCGATCCGTTCGAGCACCGGCTTACACTGTCTTGCTACAACTCGGCCGAACAGCGGCGATATCTCCGGGGCCGTAACGAAGTCGCCAGCCGCACCGAACTTGGTCGTGCCGGCGCTGTAGTAACCGAGACCCGGGGAGTAAAGCGCAAGATGCATGAATTGTGCAAAACTGATGCTTCCATCAGCCTCGTCAATCGCCTGCCTGATCGACGCAGTGACTTTGTGGCAATGTGCCAAGCTGTCTTCGTCCGGTTGTGGCAAACCGCTGGTCGAGTGTCGTCCGTGTTGCATGTTGCTTATGATGTCCCTAACAATGGCGATGTTGTTGATCGCAAAGTGGCCGAAATGTCTAACCCTGAAAACCGCAGTCTCGATGGCAAGCGCGCGCTGATCACCGGCGCCGCAAGAAGAATCGGTGCCGCAACCACCGAACGCCTGCACGAGGCTGGTGTCCGCGTCGCTATTCATTATCGCAGTTCCGACGCCGGGGCAAAGGAACTCTGCAACCGTTTGAACAAGGTGCGGCCCGATTCGGCAGAAATTTTTGCCGCCGACCTGCATGACACGGCGGGCATTGCGAATCTGGTCAACGCTGTTACTGAATGGGGCGGCGGTCTGGACATCCTGATAAACAACGCCTCGAGCTTTTATCCGACGCCGATCGGCAGCATTACGGAATCGCAGTGGGACGACTTGATTGGCAGCAATCTGAAGGCACCCCTGTTCCTGTCTCAGGCCGCGTCGCCTTATCTAAAGTCCAGTCAGGGCGTGATTATCAATATGCTCGATATTCATTCGAAGCGGCCGCTCAAGGACCATGCCGTGTACACATCCGCAAAAGCCGGCCTTGCGATGCTTACGCTGTCGCTGGCGAAAGACCTGGCGCCCGACGTTCGTGTGAACGGCATCGCTCCAGGAGCCATCCTGTGGCCTGAAGAAGGCATGACCGAGGCCATCAAGGAAAAAATCCTGAATCAGGTTCCGCTAGCACGGCCGGGGGGTCCTAGCGATATCGCGGACTGCGTCATCTACCTCGCGCGCGATGCCGCGTATGTGACGGGTCAGATTATTGCGGTCGACGGGGGCCGCAGCATTGGCTGGTAACTCAGTACGCGCCGGCAAATTCCCGCGATGCCGGGCGGCGAAGACTTGATTGGCGAAATCCCGTATCCAGCTTTGATTTCAGCATGGCGGGCGCCGGGGGACACGCACCGGTTTCCAGGTACGTAAGAGCGGCGATCAGATTAGGATCGGTGGCCGACCCCACGACTTCAGTTATGTCGTCCGTGGCGGGGCAGTCGACGGGCAGGCCGTTAAAGTAGCCGCCCTCATTTAACGAATTCAATGTCTCAAATGCGGTCGCGCGAAGAATCTTGTCGCAAAACAGAGCCCCGACCTGGCCGACCGGTTTTCCAAACGTGGTGTCACCGACGATTGTGACATCCGCATGCGTCTCCATGCTGTTGATTACCAACTCGCTTGCCGATGCCGTGCCCGAGGTTGCAATAACGACAAGTCTCGACAGGTTCATCGAGTTCGGAATCGGGTTGAAAAGCTCAGTTTCATTGCGGAAAGTATTTTTGTCATTGAATACCGTTATCGAAAAAATCTGCCCGGGGACCGAGCCACCAAGGTGGTCACCGAGCAATCGTGCCGTGTTGACCAGCCCGCCACCGTTGTACCGCATGTCGATGATTACGTCGGTGACCCCGGCAGCGTTGAAATCCGAGAACACATCATTGAAAACCGGATCTGCTGTACTAACGAAGGTCGCAAACTCGACGTAGCCGACCGGGACGCCGCCCATGTCGATTACGCGCCACTGCGGCAATGGGTCGATCGTCACGACATCGTGGCTGACTGTGACAATAAACTCGCTGGCGTCCAGATTTCGGATCGTGAATTCCAGTGGCGATTGATCGAAGACCACGTTCAATCCTTCGTTGGCTTCAATCTCGGCGATCGTACGGCCGTCGAGCTCGAGTATTCTTTGGCCGCGCTGGAAGCCGGCCAGAGCGGCAGGACTGCCGCTGAATACCCTCGTAAACCTGAGATCGTCGGCTGCTTCGAATCGCGTACTGAATCCGAAGCCCTCGAACTGGCCTTCGCCGAAGAACTGGGCGTCCGCCTCGGCGGACGTGATGAAAGTAAAATCGTCCAGCGGCTGAAAGGAAACCAGAAACGCGAGCAGCTCCTCAGGGGACGCATACAGGCTTCCGTCGACGCTGACCGGCAGCAAGTCATACCAGAAATAAATGTCACGCATTGTTTCAAGCACGAACAGCTTTTGTGAATCGTTCTCGCATGCCGGTGTACCGACCTGCGGTCCGGCACCGCCACCGTCGGATGCACTGCACCCAGCGAACGTCAGTGTCGCTGCAACCAGCATGTAAAGAAACTTGCGCATATCAATCTCCAGAAGAGGCGGCCATTTTACCCGGCCAGCCACCTGCGAACCTCGCCCTGTGCCCGGTTTTCGGGATTTGGCTGTGATGTTCAGCCGCTTTACTAAATAACGCATTCCCGCGTAATTGGATGACTGCCGGTATCGAAGTTGTTCCAGTGTTCCTGATAGCTTTGATGCGTCTCGGGATGACGAAGTTCCGCAGCGATCTCTGCCAACGGCCCCAGCACGAAGCTGAACCGCAGCACATCCGCTCGCGGCAGCCGGATCGGCGGCTGATCTATGACGAGGTCGTCATAGAGCAAAAGGTCGATATCCAGCGTTCTCGATGCATAAGCACGCGCCTCGTGGTCGCGGCCGGCGATGCGCTGAATATCCTCCAGCTGTTCATGAATTTCGGTCGGCGTGAGCACGCTATCGAGGGCGACGACCATATTGAGGAAATCATCGCCGTCGAATCCATAAGCCTTGCTTCGATACACGGAGGACTTATCGAGCTCGCCGAATCGTTTCTCCAACTCATTTAGCGCAAGCTCGAGATTCTTCTTCGCGTCGATATTGCTGCCGATACCCAGATGAACGCTTGGCACTTTCTTACCCGTCATTCTCGCGACGTATTTTGACACCGACGTCCCTCGCGCCACGGATAGCGCCGGGCTTGTTCACGCGAACTTCGACCCACGGCACATCGAAGTCGTTTAATACCACCTCGGCGATATTCTCGGCCAGTGTTTCGACCAGCTGAAAGCTCGATTCGGCCACGAACTGCTGCACCCGTTTGGCAACGAGTTTGTAATTGAGCGTGTCGTCCAGGCTATCTGACGCGGCAGCGCGACGAATATCAGTCGCCATCTCCAGATCGATGCTGACGGTCTGGCGAATCTTTCGCTCCCAGTCCCAGACACCGACAATGGTTTCGACTCTCAGGTCTCGCAGGAAAATGGTGTCCATCAATGGGCCTTCTGCTGCTCGGGTGCACGGGGCGGCACCAGACTTTCCAGGGACCAGCGCGCTTTGGCAAGAATAGTAGCCGGTTCCGCACCATCGGAGAGCCTCAGCGCGCCGGCTACCGCGATCATGGCACCGTTGTCGGTGCAATATTCGAGTCTCGGGTAATACACGCGCCCATCGAACCTCTTGGCCAGCTCCTCGCGCAGCCGAAGATTCGCACCAACACCACCGGCGACCACAATGCGCTTGAGCTTGGTCTTGTCTGTAGCCTGGATGGCGCGGCTAACCAGCGTATCAACGGCGGCGGATTGAAAAGATGCAGCAATGTCCGCGCGAACATTGTCGATATCGCCACCCGTGGTCGATTTTTTGACCTGCAACATGACCGCGGTCTTCAGACCGCTAAAACTGAAATCCAGCCCGGGACTTTTCAACATCGGCCGCGGAAAAGCGAAGGCATCGCCGTTGCCGTTTTCGGCGAGCCTGGCGAGTGCCGGCCCGCCTGGATAACCGAGCCCCAGCAGTTTCGCAGTCTTGTCGAAGGCCTCGCCGACCGCATCGTCGAGCGTGCTGCCAAGCACGTCGTAGAGACCGAGGCCGTCGACCGCCACGAGCATCGTATGTCCCCCGGAGACCAGCAAAGCCAGAAACGGATAAGCCGGTGGATCGTCCTCGAGCATCGGTGCAAGCAGATGACCTTCCATATGATGTATGGGAATAACCGGGCAACCCCAGGCCAGTCCGAGCCCATTGGCCAGGCCGCTGCCAACCATCAGCGCACCGACGAGACCCGGGCCCGCGGTATAAGCCACGGCGTCAGGGCGCCCGACGCCCGCGTCCTCGAGCACATTCTTGATCAGGGGCAGCAGACGGCGGATGTGGTCCCTGGCAGCGATTTCGGGCACCACGCCGCCGTAGACCTTATGCAGGTCGATCTGACTGTGCAGCGCCTGGCTCACGAGGCCGCGCTCCGAGTGGAAGACTGCCACCCCGGTCTCATCACAACTGGTTTCCAGGCCAAGGACGTTCATAGGCGCCGCATCATACCTCAGGAGACCGCCGAAAATGGCCACAGTCCTTTGCAATATGCGGCTCCTGCGGATATTATGAGCGGTCAAGTCCCGGCCCTTGTGCCGGGTTTCTTTATGTCAGAGCCAAAGAACGTATTTGTATGCCAAGTGTTCGTATAAAAGAGAATGAGTATTTCGACGCCGCCCTGCGCCGCTTCAAGCGCGCCTGTGAAAAAGCAGGTGTCCTGACCGAGCTCCGTCGTCGTGAGTTTTACGAGAAGCCAACCCAGGAACGTAAACGCAAGAAGGCAGCGGCGGTGAAACGCCACCTGAAGCGCCTTTCCCGTGAGACCTCGAAGCGAAAGCGCCTCTATTAGTTCGCCCCAAAGTTTTGTAAACAGGTTCGCTTGCAGCGAATCGGCAGGCCCGGTATGACCCTCAAGGCCCAAATCTCAGAAGACATGAAGACCGCCATGAAAGCCGGCGACAAAGAGCGGCTGAAAGTGGTACGCCTGATTCGTGCGGCCATCAATCAGATCGAGATTGATCGGCGAACCGATCTCGACGACGCGGCTGTGTTGAGCGTTCTCGACAAGATGGTGAAGCAACGTCGAGATTCGGTCAGCCAGTTCCAGGATGGCGGCCGTCAGGATCTGGCCGACATCGAGCTGGCCGAGATTGTCGTTCTGGAGACCTATCTTCCGGAACAGCTGGCCGAGTCGGAGCTCGACGAAATTATCGAGCAGGCAATACAAGACTCGGGCGCAGAAAGCATACGGGACATGGGCAAAGTGATGGGCCAGGTCAAGGCGAAGGCCGCTGGCCGTGCAGACATGGGCGCGGTGGGTGCAAAGGTCAAGGAGCGCCTCGGCGCAGCCTGAGCGAATAAAATAGTGGCGCTGACTGCAGCATTAGCTATCCTTTATTCAATCCGGCAAAAATAAAAACAATAAGGCTTAAGACCCCTACGGCGAGGGTATCCGTTAGAAGAGATTATGAGCGGCCTGATTCCTCAGCATTTCATTGACGATCTGATATCGCGTGCCGATATCGTCGAGGTATTGGGCAAACGAATGCAGCTCAAGAAAGCTGGTAGGGAGTTCAAGGCGAATTGCCCGTTCCATGACGAAAAAACGCCCTCCTTCACTGTCAGCCCGTCCAAAGGCTTTTATCACTGTTTCGGCTGCGGTGCCCACGGCACCGCACTTGGCTTCCTGATGGAATACGAGCACATGAGTTTTGTCGAGGCGGTGGAAAGCCTGGCTGCATCGATGGGCATAGAAGTGCCCCGCGAGGAAAACGAGCGCCCGGCGCGGCGATACGACGAGTTGTTCGAGTTGCTCGCGAAAGTGGAGCGCTACTACCAGGCCAATCTCAAGGACAGCAAAATTGCACAGGAATATCTGAAAGGCCGCGGCATCGACGGCGCGACGGCGAAACGATTCGGCATCGGCTATGCCCCGGCCGGATGGAGTTCTGTGCTCGACAAATTCGGCAAGTCGAATGAAACGATCGAACGACTGCTCGCAACTGGCCTCATAATTCGCAAAGACAACGGAAGTCACTACGACCGCTTCCGCGACCGCATCATGTTTCCGATACGCGATGCGCGTGGCCGGTGCATTGGTTTCGGCGGTCGCGTGTTGGCCGACGATGAGCCCAAATACCTGAACTCTCCGGAGACCGTACTGTTTCACAAGGGTCGTGAACTCTACGGCCTCTACGAAGCCCGACAGGCTATACGCAACATAGAAAGGCTCGTTGTCGTCGAGGGATATATGGACGTCGTCGGCCTGGCCCGTCACGGCATCGATTTTGGCGTCGCCACGCTCGGCACGGCGACGACCGATGATCACTTGAACCGTCTGTTCCGTCTCACAGAGGATGTGTTCTTCTGCTTTGACGGCGACAAGGCCGGCAGAGCTGCCGCCTGGCGGGCACTCAAAACCGCCCTACCGCAGATTCGCGAAGGCCGTCAGATACGCTTCGTCTTCTTGCCCGACGGCCAGGATCCCGATTCGTACGTACGTGACCAGGGCCACAAGGGGTTTGAGGAGGCACTGACTGCCGGTGTGCCGCTGTCGGACTTCCTGATCGCAGAGCTTGCAGGCCAGGTGGATATGGAAACAGTTGACGGCCGCGCCAGACTTGCCGAATTGGCCATGCCTTTGGTGCAGCGTATTCCCAATGGCATCTACCGCGACCTCCTGACTGAGCGGCTTGCCAGCTCAGTTGGCCTGCCGACAGCGAAGCTTACGGCTGCAATATCGAGGGGAGAGCTAAAAGCCCGGGGATCTCAGCCACGGGTCAGAATCAGCAGCGTACGCAGCACGCGATCCGGCGCCGGCAATCCTTCGATAATACGGCGGGCAATCACGCTGTTGCTGAACCATCCTCAGGCAGGCCAGGCGCTGGACGTGGAAAAACTCGCCGGTGTCACCAGGCCAGGCACTGAATTATTGCGGGAATTGATTGAAACGGTGCAAAAAGAACCCAATATGACGACAGCCGGAATCCTGGAGCGCTGGCGTAACCGCGAAGAGGGCCGCCATCTGGGCAAACTGGCTGCAGTCGAAGTGCCCGATGACGAGGAATTCGATGCGAGCGCCGAGCTGCAGCAAAGCCTGGACCAGCTCGCGGCTTTCCGGCAGCGGGAGCGAGTCGATAATTTGATCAAGAAAGAGAGTGTTAGCACACTCTCGGACGCGGAACGCGCGGAGCTCAGGGAGCATCGACGCGGGCCGGAAATGGGCGGCTGAGTTCTAGATTAGACTCAGTCAAGACAGTATAATTAATCGTTTGTATTTTTGACATGGAGGCTGAACCCCTTGACCGATAAACGCGCAATGATGACCGGCAACAAAAAGGCACAGCAACTCAAAGACTTGATTGCCCGTGGTAAGGAGCAAGGCTATCTGACCTATACCGAGGTCAATGATCATCTGCCCAACGACATCGTCGACCCCGAGCAGATTGAAGACATCGTCAACATGATTAATGACATGGGCATTGCGGTGCACGAGAAAGCACCGGACGCCGAGTCATTGTTGCTGTCCGACGCCGCTGTATCCAATGATGACGACGCTGCGGAGGAAGCCGAAGCTGCCCTGGCCAGCGTCGACGCCGAGTTCGGTCGAACGACCGACCCGGTTCGCATGTATATGCGTGAAATGGGCACGGTCGAGTTGCTGACTCGCCAGGGCGAAATCGAAATCGCCAAGCGTATCGAGGATGGCCTGAATCAGGTCAAGTACCACATGGCGCATTTTCCGCCGACGATGGAAAAACTGCTCGAGATTTACGATGCAGTGGCCGCTGGTGACACCCGTATGCAGGACTTCGTCGTCGGCTTCATCGATCCGAATGCGCCGGACGAGATCAAGTCGCCGGTGACAAAGTCGGATGACGGAACAAAGCGCGAGGAAGAGGAAGATGAAGTCGTCGACACGGGACCGGATCCTGCTGAGGTTGCTTACCGTTGCAAAACCATCAGACGTCTTTACAAGAGATCTCTTAACTATCTTGAAAAGTACGGCAGCCCCGACAAGAAGACCATCAGAGTGCGAACTGACCTCGCCGACCAGCTCATGGAACTCAAGCTTGCACCCAAGAACTTCGACTTGCTGGTTCGTAACTTGCGTGGTTCAGTCTCGGTAATTCGCACGCAGGAGCGGCAGGTAATGCAAATCTGCGTGCGCGATGCCGGCATGCCGAAAAAGGATTTTCTGGCGAGCTTTCCGAAGAGCGAAACGGATCTCAATTGGATCGAGAAGCACATTCGCGCGAAGCGCAAGCATTCATCGACCCTGGCAAAACTCAGAGTCGACATTTTGCGAGCGCAGCGCAAGTTACGGGCTGTCGAGACACTGACCAACCTCAAGATTTCCGAGATCAAGGAGATCAACAGGCAGATGTCGATCGGCGAAGCCAAGGCTCGCCGTGCCAAGAAAGAAATGGTCGAGGCAAACCTGCGGCTCGTAATCTCGATTGCGAAAAAGTACACCAACCGCGGCTTGCAATTCCTCGACCTCATTCAGGAAGGCAACATCGGCTTGATGAAGGCCGTCGACAAGTTCGAGTACCGTCGGGGTTACAAGTTTTCGACCTACGCAACCTGGTGGATTCGCCAGGCGATCACACGCTCAATTGCTGATCAGGCACGCACCATCCGTATTCCGGTGCACATGATCGAGACCATCAACAAGCTGAACCGCATCTCACGCCAGATGCTTCAGGAGATGGGCAGGGAGCCATTGCCGGACGAGCTTGCCGAGCGCATGGAAATGCCCGAGGACAAGGTTCGCAAGGTATTGAAGATCGCCAAGGAACCGATTTCCATGGAGACACCGATCGGCGATGACGAAGATTCTCATCTTGGTGACTTCATCGAAGACCAGACCGTGCATTCGCCGGTCGATTCGGCAACATCGGAAGGCCTGAAGGAGACCACTCACCTGGTGCTGGCCGGCCTGACGCCGAGAGAAGCGAAGGTGCTCCGAATGCGTTTCGGCATCGACATGAACACCGACCACACGCTCGAGGAAGTTGGCAAGCAGTTCGACGTCACACGCGAGCGTATTCGTCAGATCGAGGCCAAGGCGCTGCGCAAGCTGCGCCATCCGACACGTTCTGATCAGCTCAGAAGTTTCCTCATAGAAGACTGATCAGTTTGGGCCTGTAGCTCAGTTGGTTAGAGCAGGGGACTCATAATCCCTTGGTCGTAGGTTCGAGTCCTACCGGGCCCACCATTTTTCTCGACGCCAGTCGACTCATGCCGTTTCTGCTAGCATTCGGTGGCACATCAGATTTGCCAAAGAACTGAGTCGACGCAACGTGTTCCGAGTGGGTATCGCGTACATCGTCATCTGTTGGCTTATCGCGCAGGCTGGGGTGACTATGATAAGAGCGTGGAATTTCTCGAGCGTGGCTTCAAGATTCATGACCCTGGCATGTCAATTGTCAGCACGCCGATTTTTGATTCATTGAAAGACCATCCTGGCTATCGGGCTATCCTCAGCAAGATGAATCTGACGGACTACTAGCCGTCCCTCTTCGTCAGTTTGACACTGCTAAGTTCCTGCGGCGGCAAGTTCCTGCGTCCGCTCCTGTTCCCATTCGGCGAGATTCAGCTCGATCGCC
>CAYLSX010000013.1:0-27299 GCA_964386685.1 uncultured Woeseiaceae bacterium
ACCAGGCAGCAGGCAGGCCTGGGCTGCCCTTTCGGGCGGCCCAGAACCTACAAGCCTTTTGCAGTCCTAAGAGCACCGTGGTTATCCAGTCAACTAACTAGTTGATGGTCACTTGGTAGGTGATGGTTGCCGTGCCTGCGGCAGGTATCGACAATCCACCAGTCGTACCGATAACAAGTGCACCCGTACCTACATCGTAAGTACAGCCGTCACCTGCTATCAGATCGGCCTCACACAGATCCGGATCGACAACGGCGTTCACCGTAATCTCCGCATCGAGCGTTCCGTACGGATCAGCATCGTTGAACGTCACGTCTGCGATCTGGATCGTGTCACTCACGGACACATTGTCCGCCGCAACAGCACCGTTGTTGACGATCGTTACCGTGTACTCAACGACCGCACCTGGAATTGCCTTCCAGTTCGGTGCTATCGAGAACGGATCGGATATAACGGCCGAAGCCTTGCTGACGGTCAGGGTCGCTGCCTGTACTACATAAGTACCGGTCGCTTCGAAACGATTGTCATGGGGAGCAACACCCTCACCGAATACGTTCTGAACCGTACCAGTGACGTCGAGATCGAGACTATGATCCGCAGCCAGGCCACCCTGTGCGCCGATCCCGCCGTCGTTACCGTCGTACGCACGTGCTTCGAGCTGCATGTCGGCCAGATCACCGTCAACCGGTATCGGATTGTCGGCATCGGTCACGACAAATATCGTCGCAGTCGTCACGCCGTCCGGTGGCAGCTCATCCACGAATGTCGCGGTATCAACGCCAACTTCATAGACGCCGTTGCTGTTACTGTCGACATAGATTTCGAGCGTCAACGGATTCATGTCGAAGTCGTCGCCACCCAGATTGGTAATGGTAAAACCAAAGTCCTGGTGATCGTTACCACTGTTGGTCATTGTGAATATCAACACGGCATCGAGCTCACCCGGGGCGATGATCGTAGTGCCACCCGGACCCGTTACTTCAAAGTCGATCAATCGGTCGACTTCGAAGACCGTATCGGTACCGAGTGTTGCGCCTGGCGTGCTGTTGCCAGCGCCGGGTGCAGACTCGATGACCACTTGGCCAACACCGCCCACCGCATAATCGACTGATGCCCGATTATTGATGTCGGTATCTTCGTCCGTGCCGAGTGCGAACGCGGACTGCGTAAGCAACAGCAGGACTGCTGTTATGCCAAACCCTTGCCAAGGGAGTGACAGTTTTCTCAAGGTTTTCATCACGGTACTCCTTACTTCGTTAAAAAAAATCCGGCGATCAAGCCGGGCAGGAAAACACAGCTGTCGTCGCGGGCCCTGCGCCCCGTAACGGCTTTCCCCTTTGGTTCGTCTTAGTGCGATTAATTAATCAAGTCGGGCACGGAAGCGCGCGATTCCCTGCGCTCCGGCCGAAAGATGCTCTTGCAACTCAAATCGGATGTGGGTGTAGTCCTCTGCAGTGGCTGCGCGGGTCTGGCCGTCCTCGTCGATCGTCAACTCCTCGGCCGCCGCGTAAGTAACGCCGCCGTCTACTGAGAACTCGATGAGCATGCCCGGACCGAACGCGGATCCGGCGACGTAGCTCAGGTGCTCCGGCACCGGAGAGGTGACGACGATGTCATCCGCCGCCTGATCGCTGATGTTCTCGATCGTGGTCGTATAGATCACGACATCGCCGGGTATCACGGTCTCGACCGGTACCAGGCGTGTCAGCCGCTCACCGTTATCTCCCTCGCTCACCTCCTCCATCTGCACGAGTGAGGTGACGTTGAGGTGCCCCTGCTCCTGCGAGATCGCATTTGCAGATGTGAAGAACAACAAGAACGCAAAACCAAATACATACGAAATTTTCATGTCAGCCCCCTGGCTATGAATGTGAAATCAATCGATGGTTACCTGGAAGACGACCGTCTGAATGCCGTCTGCCTGAGTTAGGTTGCCGAGTCGCACCACCACTGTCGGCGCGCCCACGGTGTCGAGTTCCCCGGCGTCCGCATCAATCACGTCGGTCAACCCCGCTGCATTGAGCGAGATACTTCCGGGAACGAAGGTGGTGTCGGCAGGAATCGGGTCGCTGAAAACGCTGTTTGTGGCGGTACCGGTGGTGGTCACTTCGACCGTGACCGTGTAAGTCAGCGTTGCACCCGGAATGGGTTCGAGTCCGCCAAACTGGTTCAGCACCGAGACGGCCTTGAGAATACTGATCTGTACATCGCCGACGATGTACTCGCCGGTGTCGGTGCCCGTGCCGCCCGTCGTGCCGAGGACCGCATCGGTGCCACCGTCACCCTGACCCGAAAACGTATCGCCGGGGGCGCCCGTGCCGGTCGTAGAATCGGCTGTCAGTTCGCTTCGTCCGATCTGTCCGTTAAGCACAGCGGGCGGAATGTCATTGAGGAGCAGGACATCGACTGAAGCGTCCGCTGCGAGCAAGGGATCGTTGGTGCCGAGCACATACGCGGTGTCGCCAACGCTGAAGTCACCGCTGGCGTCGGTATCGAAATAGATCGGCGTCGCGGATGGTATGGGATCAAAATCGTCGCCACCAATAATGCTGTTGATGGCAAGCTGGAATGCCTCGCTGCCGTTGCCGGTATTGGTCACCGTGAACAGAAGCGCACGATCGGTGTCGTTGGCGGCAACCTGCACCGGCAGGCTCTGCAGCACGACGATGACATCGATTCGCTCCTGTACCGTGATGCTGGAGACGTTCGAGTTCTGGGTCTGCGGCACCCCGGCGATTTCGAAATCCACCTGGGCTACGTTGTCGATGACGGTGCCCACCGGCGTGCCGGCGGACAGTACGGGCGTGCTAAATGAAATCAGGAAAACGGCGGCGGCGACTCTCAAGAATCGTATCAGCCGGTTGTCCCTGTCTGCGGTCTGGTCGGTCGTTTCCAAAGCATCGTCCTGATTGTTTTTCGCGCGCTGAGGACTCCCCCTCGGGAGGCTTCCTAGCAATGTCCGGGAAATGCTTTTGGGTTTCCATAATAAGGCCGGATTTGTGCCGGCTTTGTGACCGTTATCACAGGTAAAGTGTGAAACCGATCACACTCGAAGGTCAGAGAAATCGGGGGCTTAGGAGAATTCGATCAAATTCGGCCGGGCGAATTCGGGACGAAATCCCTCAGACAAATATGGCCATAAATTCCCAATAATGGCCAAACGCCCAATTTCGACAAGCCGCTCGAATCGGCATCATTTTTTCTCGAAAAAAACTGCTGCCGGAGCTTGACAAAAACACCCGATGGCCCTATTGTGCGCCGCAACAATGCTGCACTGCACAAAGGAGATTCCCATGAACCTGCAGATTGAAACGAAAATCAGCGATATCGCCGACAAGGCTCGAGGTCGCTACGAAGACACCATTTCAGCTGCGCGCAAAGGCACCGAAAAGGCCGCGGGTCGCGTAAGCAAGGGCAAGAGGCCGGTCAAAGCCATTTCACGATTTGGCGTCAAGCTCTCGGGCGTTTCCCACCGCACCGTCAACAAGCTCTGGAAGCGTCAGACCAAGCTGGTCGAGGACCAGATCGACGGGCTGGCAAACCGCCTGAAAGTCGCTGCAAATGCCGACGATCTGAGAAATCTTGTTAAGACCCAGATCGACCTGATCCCGGAAAATGCCAGTCGAATCAAGACCGAAGCCCGTGAGGCTTTCGACATCGTCAAGGGTGCCGGCAGTGAGATTCGCGACATCATGAAAGTCACCGTGGGCGAGCTCCGCGACGGCAAGCCTGCATCCAGAAAGGCGCCTGCTGCCAAGAAGCCCGAAGTCGTGCCTGTTGAAGAGGCCGACGACCAGGTGGCTGCCTGATTCATCAGTTTTTCCCCCTTGAGGGCTTTTAAGCCTTCTTTTATTCGCCGCCGATTCGATGAGGATCGGCGGCTTTTTTATGTCAACTGCAAGGCGCCTGCATCGACGATGCAAAGAATAACGGGCTATGTATAATGGCCGCCCTTCTCAGGGTTCCGCGCCATAAAATGAGCAATCTAGAGTCCCTGGCAAGAAGTAAAACCAACATTCAGAGACGTTCATGACAACCACGTTATCGGCCCTGCAAGAATGGGTAGATCAGGTCGCGAAGTTAACGCAACCTGAAAACATCCATTGGTGTAACGGATCAGACGCTGAGCACAAACGACTGATTAATGAGATGTGTCGCAGCGGCGACCTGATCCCGCTGAACGAGGAAGACTATCCGAACTGCTACCTGCATCGCTCGGATCCATCCGATGTTGCCCGGGTCGAGCATCTGACCTTTGTCTGCACTGAAAGCGAACAAGACGCAGGGCCCAATAATAACTGGATGAACCCTCAAGATGCGCACAAGAAAATCGACGCATTGTTCGAGGGTGCGATGCAGGGTCGCACGATGTACGTCATCCCTTATTGCATGGGGCCGATCGAGTCACCTTACGCACGCCTCGGTGTTGAAATCAGCGACAGTCCTTACGTCGTCGTCAACATGCGAATCATGACTCGCATGGGCAAGTCGGCCCTGGCGCGCATCGAGCAGGAAGAGTCCTTCGTCAAGGGTATGCATTCGATCGGTGACCTGAACCCGGATCGTCGATTCATCATGCATTTCCCGGAAGAACTCAGCATCAAGAGCTTCGGCTCCGGCTATGGCGGCAATGCCCTGCTCGGCAAGAAATGTCATGCACTCAGGATTGCCAGCTGGCAGGCCCGCAAGGAGGGCTGGCTGGCCGAGCACATGTTGATCGTGGGTGTTGAGAATCCCGACGGCGTGGTGCACTACATCGCCTGCGCATTTCCTTCTGCCTGCGGCAAGACCAATCTCGCCATGCTGGTGCCTCCCGAATCGCACAGTGGCTGGAAGGTTTGGACGCTGGGCGACGACATTGCCTGGCTGCATACGGACGAAAGCGGCAAGCTTCGCGCGATCAATCCGGAAGCCGGCTATTTCGGCGTTGTCCCGGGAACCAATGCGAAAACCAACAAGAACGCCTACGAGATGATCAAACGCGACACGATTTTCACGAATGTCGCGACAACCGAAGACAACTTGCCCTGGTGGGAAGACAAGAAACTGGGCTCACCGGCAATCGATTGGCAGGGCAGAAAATACGATCCGGAGAACGGACCTGCAGCCCACCCCAATTCCCGCTTCACGGTCTCTGCGACCAACAATGCCAGTTATTCGAGCCTGGCGGACGCGCCATCCGGCGTGCCGATCACGGCGGTCGTATTCGGTGGTCGTCGTAAGGAACTCGCCCCTTTGGTCTATGAAGCCAAGAGCTGGCGCCACGGTGTACTCGTCGGTGCAGGCGTGGCCTCGGAGACCACAGCAGCTGCGTCCGGCGCCGTCGGCGTGGTGCGCCGCGATCCCATGGCCATGAAGCCGTTCTGTGGTTATAACTTCGCCGACTACTGGGCGCACTGGCTGTCATTCGGAAAACAGTCGCAGCAGCTGCCGAAAATTTTCCACGTCAACTGGTTCCGTCAGGACGATGCCGGCAACTACCTGTGGCCGGGCTTTGGCGAGAATCTCAGAGTACTGCGCTGGATCATCGATCGCTGCAACGGCAAGGTCGGCGCGCGGGACACGGCGATCGGCTACCTGCCTAAGCAGGGCGACATCGATGTTGCGGACCTCGACGTCACGGAACAGACCATGGGGACATTGCTATCGATCGATGTCGAGAAATGGAAGCAGGAAATGAATTCGGTCGGTGAGTATCTGGAAGGGTATGGGGACCGCCTGCCGGACGAGCTTCGCCAGGAGCATCAAAGAATCACGGACGCGCTGAATCTCTAGTCCTCAAGCACGTAATGAATCGCCAGCGGGGTTCCCGGCTTGGCGACGCGGCCCAGCCCGATAATTCCCTCGCCGACCAGTTCCGTACTGTCTCTTCGGATGAAGGTCTCTTCGCCTTCGACATTTTGCAGAAACGTGCCGTTGGTGCTCTGGTCGATCAGCAGAAACTTACCGCGGCGCTTTTCGACCCGTGCATGAATGCGTGAGATGAGATTTCCCTTTACGACCAGATCGTTATCGTCGGCACGACCCATGTTGACGTTCTTTTTGTCGTCGGTAACTTCCAGCGTCGTTTCACGAAAACTGAGAATAAGCTTGGCCGCATTCCTTCCTTTGTTCTCCCACTCGATCGTCGGCACCATGCTGGTCGCTTCATCGGGTTGCCAGAGCAATTCGTATAACGCGACCTCATCGATCCTGCCACGGACAGTCGCGACATCGATCTGGCGGGTTTGAGCGGCCCAGTCCGGGTTCATCTGTTCGACGGTCGCACCTGAGATGACGATCTGTTTCGCCTTGGCCTGCGAAGTCATGCGATTGGCGGTATGCACCGCGGCACCAAAAATATCGTTTTGTTCCTGCACGACAGGGCCATAGTGACATCCGATGCGGATCGACACCGGGATGCGTTGAATAGTGGACCCTTCCTTTTCCGTGTCGCCTGTAATGCGAGCCTGCATCTGCTTGGCTGCACTCATCGCGTCGTCGACAGTCGGGAAAGTGGCCATCACTTCGTCACCGATGGTCTTGATGACTGTGCCGTCGAACTGATGGGTGGCGTCCTTCATCACGTCAAGACAGTGAGCAACCGTCTCACTGGCCTTGGTGTCGCCGAACTGATCGTACAGCTGAGTGCTGCCAACCACGTCGGCGAACAGGATTGCGACTTCCAAGTCTTTTGCCATCTGGCCCTTATCCAAACTCGTTAAGCATCGACGCGCTCATTCACACAACCGCCGGACGGGCGATTATAAGCGCTTACCCCTTGATTCGACGATCATTATGTCTAATTAAACCGAATTGTGCAGAGCAATGCCAAGCTATTAATTTGCGGTTATTTTTCCGCGACAATATACGCTATCCATGCCAGGTCCGCCTCACCCTTTTCGTCAGGTGTGAACTCGCCGTTGCCCTCGCCGTCCTCGTCGTCACCCTCCCAGTAGACCGTCGACTTCCTGAATCCGGCCTCGGCCAGTAATTCCCGAATCTCGGGCGCCGACCACAGCCGCCACTCGTAGGTAAACGCCTTCTTTATCTTGGAGCCGTCTTTGAATCGAAAATCGATGTGGCAGCGAATGTAGTTGGTCACCGGGTGAAACTCCGCCTGATGCCAGACGTAGGTGAAGCGTTTGTACTTGGTTTTTTCCTTGGTCTCTTCCTGCGCTTCCGGACCGCCGAACAGATCGACAAAAAATACGCCGTCGTCTTTCAGCGCCGCATACGCCCGTTCGAAATAGGCGCGAAGTTTGTCACGCGTATCGAAAATGAAAAAAGAAAAGTTGAATGCCGCCATCAGATCGACCGGCGGCGTGTCAGTACTCATAACATCACCTTCGATCAGACTCACCCGCGCCTGATCGGCCGACGATAATCGGCTCACCCGATTCTGCCGGCCCCACTCGAGAACGGCCGAGTCAATATCTACGCCGATAGCCTGGTAATCCCCTCCCTGACGCACCCACTCACAGCACGTACTGGCGGTCCCGCAAAAGTCTTCGCGGAATAGATGCGCGGTACGGCCGCGAATGTCCGTGAATGTACCTTGTAGAAACTCGACTTCATGTTCGACATTTTGCACCGACTTCTCATACAGCTCGTGAATGTCAGCCTTATCGGCCATGGTCTGGCGCTTTTTACGAACCTCTGCGGGTTTTGCACTCATGGTATTTCTTTGACTCCAGGATCAATGGTGGCTGTGAATTGTAACGTGAAATCGATACCGACTAAGCAGCTCTTGGTAATTTCGCCAGCGCTTGCCGAAGCACGTCGGCGTCGGCGTCGGGCAAGTGTGCGCGTTCACTGAGATGACGCCGCCACGCTCGCGCGCCCGGTTGCCCTGCGAATAGCCCGAGCATGTGTCGAGTTATGTGCTTCAGCTCGGCGCCGGCAGCCATTTGCCGCTCAATATAGGGAATCATCAGTTCAATGATCTCCCTTCTGTCGGGTGCTTGCCAGCCCTGTCCGGCAGACAGGGTTTTTTCGAGTTCGATCAGAAAGCAGGGATCGTGATACGCCTGCCGGCCAATCATGACGCCATCGAGTTTCTCGAGATGCCCGAGCGCCTGATCGGTCGTTGAAATGCCACCGTTCAGGATGATCTCCAGCTCCGGGAATTCCTGCTTGAGCTGATAGACGCGATCATAGTCGAGCGGCGGCACAGTTCGATTGTCCTTCGGGCTCAGTCCCTGCAGGATCGCGATGCGCGCGTGGACGATGAATGTCTTGCAGCCGGCCGCCTGTAGCGTCTTGATAAACTCGCGCAGAAACTGGTAACTGTCGTGATCGTCGATGCCTATCCGCGTCTTGACCGTAACCGGCAGATCGCAAACGCCACTGATCGCCTCGAAACAACTCGCAACGATGTCGGGACTTGCCATCAGGCAGGCACCGAACTGACCACTCTGAACCCTGTCGCTCGGGCAACCAACGTTGATATTTATTTCGTCGTAAGCAGCGTCGGCGACCATCTTTGCGGAGTCGGCCATCATTGCCGGATCGCTGCCGCCGAGTTGCAGCGCGACAGGATGTTCTGCTGCGTCGAACGCCAACAGTTTTTCTGCATCGCCGTGGATCAAGGCTGCCGCGGTTACCATTTCGGTATACAGCCGAGCGTTCGGAGACAACAAGCGAAGAAAATATCGGCAATGCCGATCAGTCCAATCCATCATCGGAGCAATTAATATCTTATTTTTCATACACTTGTAATATATTTTTCTGATTGCCTGGCCGCGCATAATCGGCATACCGGATTTGGTAATGCTTCTTTCATCATCTATGCTTGGCGCGATAAGCAGAACAAACAATACACCAAAAGGATTCCAGCATGGACAGACGTCAGTATTGCCGCACGGCAGTTGCTGCCGGCGTTGCAACCGCGTATCCATTCCTCACGGGCTGTAACCGTTCAACACCAAGGAGTAACCGCCATTGAGTGATTCCGCGCCAGAGCCAAAAGGCCAGCTGATACGCGGTATTGGCATTCTTGGCAGTGCGTTTCTCGTCCTGAACGGGATGATCGGCTCCGGCATTTTCGCAACGCCAGCAGTCGTCGCGGCGCAAGCCGGTGTCCTAAGTCCTTGGCTCTACCTCGGCGTCGGTGTGCTCATGATCACGGTGGTGCTGGCTTTCGCTGAGTTGTCGAGCTACTTCAGGATCTCGGGCGGTCCGGTTTTGTACGCCACCAGGGCCTTCGGTCCCCTGGCCGGATTCAGCACCGGCTGGATCTATTACGTAAGCCGTGTTGCGGCGGTCGCCGCGAATTCAAACGTAATGGCGGTGTATCTCGCGAGCTGGTGGCCGTGGTTCGATGTGGATCCCGGCCGTGCGATCGTGATCTTGTCTGTCTGTGGTGGCTTGACGCTGGTCAATGTCCTCGGCGTTAAAAACGGCATGCGAACGCTCGCCGTTTTTACCTTCTTTAAAGTCATTCCGCTGCTGATCATGATCCTGCTTGGTCTGCAATATGTGACTCCCGACGTGTTGTTTCCCGAAAACATGCCGACCATAGACGACCTCGGCGGAACGACCTTGTTGTTGATCTATGCGTACGTCGGTTTCGAGACGGTGTTGATTACCGCCGGAGAAACGGCGAAACCGAAGGTCACTATCCCGAAGGCACTGATTCTGACCATGATCGCAACCGGACTCCTCTATTTCCTGATCGTGCTCACCTACGTCTCGGTTATGGCCGGAGAATTGGACGAGAGCAAGACCCTGGTCGATGTTGGGCGAAGACTTGCAGGACCGATCGGCGCAGTCGCAATCACGATCACTGCGTTATTTTCGATAGGCGGAAATCTTGCCAGCACCATGTTGGCCGTGCCGCGCGCGACATTGTCGCTCGCGGAGCATCGCCTGCTGCCGCGCTGGTTTGGCCAGATACATGCAAAGTTTGCGACCCCGGCAAATTCGGTCATGTTTCTCGGCGCAATGTCCGCGGCGCTGGCGCTGTCGGGAACATTTGCTCGCCTGGCGATCGCAAGTGCGCTGACCCGAATGCTGACCTACATTGTCTGTATCGCGGCGTTGCCTGTCATCAAAGGTAAAGCGGATCACGCGACGCTCGCCAAGGCGTTCAAAGTTCCAGGGGGTTATACGATCCCATTCATCGCATTCGTGCTCTGTCTGTGGCTTGCCTCTAAATCACCGGCTGAAGCCTGGCAGCTCGTCGGCATCATGCTCGCCGTCGGTCTCGGGCTCTATTGGCTGGAACAATTGCGCATCAAGAAGCAAAACGTATCAAAGTAATGCGATACGTGATGCCCTCGCAAGATGTCGGATAAACAGGACACCAACCCTACCAAGCCGCCGCTCGAGGGCGTTCTGGTTGCCGACTTTTCGCGCGTGCTGGCGGCGCCTCTGGCAACAATGATGCTCGGCGACCTCGGCGCCCGGGTAATCAAGATCGAACGCCCCGATAGAGGCGACGAGACCCGCGCATGGGGCCCGCCATTCACCGATGACGGTCAAAGCGCTTACTACCTGTCGGTGAATCGGAACAAAGAGAGCATTACACTCGATCTGAATGACGAAAAACAATGTGCGCAGGCACGCCGCATTGCCCTGTCGTCCGATGTCGTAATGGAAAACTTTCGCGCCGACACGATGCGGGGATTCGGTCTCGACTACGATGCACTGAAGGCTGATAACTTAGGCCTGGTGTACTGTCGCGTCAGTGGCTTCGGCAACGAGCAAGGCCGCAGTCTTCCCGGTTACGACTTCCTGGCGCAGGCCCTTAGCGGTTTCATGAGCATTACCGGCGATCCGGATGGCCCACCAGTGAAGGTCGGTGTAGCAATCGCGGACGTCTTGACCGGGCTGCACGCCACCATCGGTGTTCTTGCGGCATTGTTCGAACGTCAGCGGACCGGGCTTGGCCAGATGATCGAAGTGAATCTCTTTTCATCGGCGCTCGCATCGTTGGCCAATCAGACGTCGAGCTATCTGACGACCGGAACAGTGCCGGCACGCATGAGCAATCGACATCCCAGCATCGTCCCTTACGAGACATTCAGCACGGCAACCGCGCCGATCGTGATCGCGGTCGGCACTGACCGCCAGTTTCGCAAACTGTGTTCCTTGCTGGGGGCACCGCAGCTGGCCGACGACGAGCGCTGGTCCACAAATGCCCAGCGGGTCTTGAACCGGGAGGCGTTGATCCCGGAACTCGAATCGAGGCTGACGGGCCGTCCCAGCGACGACTGGCTGGACGAATTAAGAAAGCAAGACGTACCGTCGGCACCCGTCAACGACATCGAGCAGGCATTTAATCTGGCCGAACAACTGGGCCTCGATGCAGTACAAGCAATGGCACGTGATGACGGCACAGTGATTTCGACCGTATCGAACCCGCTTACTTTCTCGCGTACGCCGGTCTCTTATCGCTGCGCCCCACCCAATCTCGGTGCGGATACTGACCGCATACTCGAATGGCTCGACAACATCGGTGGCGAGACTAATCCAGGGAAATGACCTTTCCGGGATTGAGGATGTTGCGGGGGTCCATCATCTTCTTGAGCGATTTCATCAGGCCGATTTCTTCGGGCGTCCGGCTGATCGACAGGTAAGATTTCTTCTCAAGGCCGATGCCGTGTTCGGCCGAGATCGCGCCATCAAACGGGATCAATGATTCATAAACGTGTTTCTCGATGACCTCCGCATAGGTCGTCTTGCAGCCCTCGGCCAACACTGAAATATGAATATTGTTGTCGCCCAGGTGGCCGAATGCGGCGACCAGTACCTCGGGTACATCTTCGACGATTCTGTCGGTTACCACAGCAATGTAGGCACCAACGTCGGCACTTCGCAGACTGACGTCGAAGTTGAACGCGTCGGCAACGAGCCATTCCACTTCTCCACGAATGGCCCATATCGCATTGCGTTCCTTGTCCGACTTGGCGATAACGCCATCGAGCGCCAGCGCGCCGTCGAATAATTCGCTCATCTCGTGCTCGAAGTCTCGTTCGTCCGAATCGGCTGCGGCTCCCATCGATTCGACGATTGCGTACAGCGGATAGTCGATCGACAGCGGTGACTCCAATGAGCCCACAGGCTTCACCGCCTTTTGGTAAAAGCTGCCCCACATCACCTCGAATCCACACAGCGTGCCGCCGAGAGACTCTTTGGACTTGTTCAGGATGGCAACGACGTCCTCGAAGGTCTCGCAGGCGAGCAACGCGACATTGTGACTCTTTGGTTTGACCGCGAGCCGGAAAACGATGCGAGTGATGATGCCGAGCACGCCCTCGGTACCGATGAACAGATGCTTCAGATCGAAGCCCGAATTGTTCTTTATATAACGGTTCATCGAGGAGATGACCGTGCCGTCGGCAAGGACCGCCTCCAGGCCGAGCACTGAATCGCGCATCATGCCGTAGCGAATGACTTTGGTGCCGCCGGCATTCGTTGCAACGTTGCCACCCAACATGCACTCGCCGCGGGCACCGATATCGACCGGGAAGAACAGCCCCGCTTCATCAGCTGCCTGCTGTGCCTGCTGCATCGTAACCCCGGCCTGCACCGTCATCGTATGGGCGGTGGTATCCAGTTCCTCGATCGCGTTCATTTTTTCGAGTGACAGCGCGATGTCTTCGGGCGTGGTCTGGCAGCCTTGTACCAGCCCTGTCAGACCGCCGAAAGGCACCACGGTCTGCTGATTCTCGTTGCATAGACGCAGCACGGAGGCGAGCTGATCGGCAGATTCCGGGTAAATAATCGCCTTCGCAGCGCAGGATTCGTAGGTCTTCCAGACGAATTCGAAGTCGCGGACCGCATCGCCGACAAGCACATTTGCCGTACCGACGATGCCCTCAATTTTCGAGATTATTTCGACCAAACCCTCCTCCGTCCCGGGCCTCAAAGCCCATGCTAGCGGTGATCCAATGACGATACCAACCCCGGCGCGGGTGCGATATGATTCGCGGCCCGAAGGAGGTAGCACCAATGCGTGAGATGTTGAAATTCTATATTGATGGCCAGTGGGTGGATCCGGTCACGCCGAATCCGTTCGATGTCATCAATCCGGCCACCGAGGAAGTCTGCGGCCACATCAGCCTCGGTTCCGAGGCCGATGTCGACAAGGCGGTGGCCGCAGCAGTCAAGGCGGCCGACAGCTATGCCGCGACCAGCCGCGAAGAACGCATCCAGCTACTGCAAGCCATTCTCGACGTATTCACCCGACGGCAGGACGAGATCGCCGAAGCCATCATGGAGGAAATGGGCGCTCCGTGGGGCCTTGCCAAACACGCACAGGCGCCCAGCGGCACCCTGCACATCGCTTCGGCACTGAAGGCTCTCAAGGAATACGACTTCGAAGAGCGGCATGGCACGACCAATATCATCAAGGAGCCAATCGGCCCTTGCGCGATGATCACCCCCTGGAACTGGCCGGCAAATCAGATCGCCGTCAAGGTCGCTCCGGCGCTGGCGGCCGGCTGCACGATGGTGCTCAAGCCAAGCGAGATAGCGCCGTTCGATGCGATAATTTTCGCCGAGGTCCTGGATGAGGCAGGGGTACCGGCCGGCGTTTTCAATCTGGTCAACGGTGACGGGCCAACAGTTGGCGCCGCCTTGAGCAGCCATCCCGACATCGCGATGGTCTCATTCACGGGATCGACGCGGGCCGGCATATCCGTCGCACAAAATGCGGCACCGAGCGTCAAACGCGTCGCCCAGGAACTCGGTGGCAAGTCTGCCAACATCATTCTCGACGATGCAGACCTGCAGCGGTCGGTGTCCAAAGGCGCCGCCAACTGCTTTGAGAATACCGGGCAGTCCTGCAATGCGCCGACGCGCATGCTGGTGCCACGGGACAAAGTCGATGAGGCTGCCGAGATTGCAAAAGCAACGGCTGACAGCACCGTCGTCGGTGACCCGACGGCAGACGGCACGCAGATGGGGCCGCTCGTATCGGAACAGCAATGGAACAAGGTTCAGACCCTGATTCAGGCGGGTCTGGATGAGGGGGCGACTCTGGTTAGCGGTGGCACCGGACGTCCGGACGGTCTTCCGAAAGGCTATTACGTCAAACCGACAGTTTTTTCCCACGTAAATAATGATATGACTATCGCCCGGGAAGAGATTTTCGGCCCGGTCTTGTCGATCATCCCGTACGATGACGATAACGAGGCGATTCGCATTGCCAACGAGACGCCATACGGCTTGTCCGGTTATGTCAGCTCGTCAGATATCGATCGCGCGCGCAGGGTGGCCGGCAAGCTCAGGACCGGCATGGTGCATATCAACGGAGCGCCGCTGGACTCGATGGCCCCTTTTGGTGGCTTCAAGCAGTCCGGTAACGGCCGCGAATGGGGCCCACACGGCATCGACGAGTTCCTCGAGGTCAAGTCCGTGTATGGCTTCGAACCGAGGAAGGCCAGCTAGCCGCTTAAAAATCAGCGAGCGGAACTTCGATCGCGAGATTGAAACATGTGACCGCGTTTGTGGTCACACACCTCGTGATCGCTGCGATTGTCAGAATAAACAGAAATGAATGAGTTGAGCATGACAGGAATGACAAGATATTTTCGAGCACTATGCGTTGCGGCCCTCGCAATCGCGATACTGGCCGGCTGTGCAGAGTCGACACTGCCACAGGCAACCGGCAAGGGCAGGATCGACGCGCTCAACGCAATGCCTGGCAGCCCGGCAGTCACATTTTTGATTGAGGAACGATTGCTCGGCGGTGTCGGCTACAAGGACACGCTCGGTGGACAGTCGTTCGATGACCTGAGCTACAACTTCAATTTCCAGTACACACCTCTGGGCGACACTGAGTCGATTCGACTTGCAACACATCTTCTCGACATGGCTGCGGACACGGATTACACGCTGGTGATCACGGGGTCCGTAGCGGCACCGGTGGTTGCGGTGTGGGAGCAGCCGGAACGGGAGTTCGACGGTGCCGAAACCGTCTTCGCAGTGGCCTTTGCGCACTTGTCTCCGGCGCTTGGCGACGTTGACATGTATGTCGCTGCTACGGGAACGGCGCCTGTCCTGGGAGAGGAGCGCGCCAAACTGAGCAACGGCAATCGAGTGCCGGAAATTGAACTGGAGACCGGCCAGTACGAGGTCATCCTGACAGTCCGCGACGACCCTTCGATGATCCTCTATCAATCTCATGACACCTTCATGCAGCCACGCATCTCATACACGATATCGATCTTTGACGCGGATCCGACGATCACCGGCAACATTAGCGTGAAGCTTTCGGCAATCAGCGGTGTCTCGCAGGAATTGCCGGATGTGAATTTTCTACCGACACTGCGAACCGTGCACACAGCGTTTGGCACACTGAATTTCGATATATTTCGGGACATGGATTTCAGCGCGCCGATTTTCTCCGATCTTGCATTTGGTCAATCGACAGGAGATGTTGCCGTTGATGAGGGCATCGTGAATTACACCTATACGGAGGTTGGCGATCCCACCGCAATAATCAGCGATGTGAGCCAACTCATTACGCGGGGGTTGCGCACGAGCACTTTCATTCACGGAGAGGCCGGCGGAGAATTGTCGAGGATTGTCCTTATCGACAACCTGCGCCCGATCGATAGCCACGCGAAATTGCGCTTCATTCATACCGCATTCGATATGCAGGCCATGGACCTGTATCTTGTCGAGGTAGGCACCGACATTACAGACCGCTTTCCGCTGATCCGAAACATGATTATCGGTTTTGCGTCGGATTTCACGGCCACTGTCGCAGGGGACTACGAGCTGATACTTACAGGTCTCGACGACAAGACCCCTTTATTGCCGCCGATACCGATGAATCTGGTCAATGGCGATGTGGTGGAAATGATAATTTTAAATTCGGTGGATCCGATGGTGCCTGACGTGTTGATTACCGCCTTTTAATCTGCATTCGTTCGCCCGAATATATATCTCGCAACCCTTACCGCAACAACCGCGCCCAGGCTTTGCGCGGCAACGAACGCCGGCATATCTGTTGGGCGAATTCCTGAAAAACTGTCCGTAAACGCACGCCCGATCGTAACGGCAGGATTCGCGAAACTCGTCGAGGCCGTAAACCAATAGGCTGCGGTAATGTAGAGCCCGACCGCCATCGCCACCGACTTCGGCCGGTATCGAACACATCCCAGAATGGTCAATACCAACCCGAAGGTCGCGACGCCCTCGGAAAACCACTGCGCAGCCCCCGTGCGAACGTGCAGAGATTCCTGGATTACCGGCATCTCGAACATCAGGTGCGCAGCCCAGACGCCGATGAATGCACCCGCTATCTGAGCAAGGACGTAAAAACCACTGTTAGCCGGAGAGATCTGCCGCCGGATCAAAAAAGCCAGCGTGACGGCAGGATTGAAATGCGCACCCGAGACCGGCCCGAATATAAGGATGATGACAACCAGAATGGCGCCGGTCGGAATGGTGTTGCCAAGCAAAGCCAGCGCTACATTGCCACCGGCCAGTTGCTCCGCCATGACACCGGAGCCAACGACAGTCGCCAGCAGAAATGCAGTACCAACCATTTCCGCTAGCAGTTTTCTGGGCAAATTAATCATTCGTGCGAGCTCAGCAGTTCTTCGATACTTTGCGCGAGCCGTTCGTAGGCATCATCGAATGCCTGTCGAACCTCGTCGTCGCTCCCCACAACCGCTGCCGGGTCCGGAATTCCCCAGTGGAGCCGCGTCGGCTCACCGATCCAAACCGGACAGTTTTCACTGGCAGCCTTGTCGCACACGGTAATGACCGTGTCAAAGGCCGGCGCGTCCGGGCCCTCGAATTCCTGCCAGGATTTTGAGCGCAGACCGCTTACCTCGTGACTACACTGATTGAGTTTGGCAAGCGCAGCAGGGTTGACCACGCCCGTGGGATGACTGCCTGCGCTATGCGCCAGAAATTTATCCCCCGCCCGTTCGTTCAGAATTACTTCCGCCATGATACTGCGAGCAGAATTTCCGCTGCACAGAAATAGGACCTTATGCACAGCAGCGTTCGTTTGAAGCCTGCCATTCTTCCCGCGTGTCGTCATTTCCGAAATAGGTAAGCTGTCCGTGCGTGACGAACGTTTCCCAGGCAACGTTGTCGGGATCGCGTACCCATGTCTTCGAAGACTTCGCGTAACAGCACTCTGCGTCCGGCTGCTCAAACGTATTCTCTTCCGCTTCGTGAAGACGCGATTGAATGTCTTTCAGTTCATCCATTGTATCCGCCTGAAGACCGATGTGGTTTACGCCACTCGCGTTTGCACTCTCCGATATCACAAAGTTGATGCGCGGGTCATCCAGCATCCACTTCGCGTAGTCGTCTTTTAAAACGGTGGGTTCGACACCGAACAAGGTGTTGTAGAAGCGTGTCGATGCACCGATGTCGGCGACCGAGACATTGACATGAAATCGAAGCATTATTTTTTCCTTTCTCTAGAGAAATTAAACGGCAAGTGACTCTGCGACCGGACGACAAACTTCTGCTTTACCCTGGCAGCAGTCTTCCATCAAGAACAGAACGAGGCTTTGTATGGTGTCGTAATCGGCACGGTAGCGGACGTGGCGGCCCTCCCGATGACTCTTGACAAGGCCCGCCTGCGACAGGAACTTCAGGTGGCTGGACATCGTGTTTTGCCGGGAACTCAGGTGCTCGGCGATCTCACCCGCCGTCATGCCCTCGGGCCCGGCCTGCACCAACAGGCGAAACACCCAGAGACGGGTCTCGTTCGACAGGGCAGATAGCGCTTGCAGGGCGTCAATTACATCCATATATCGAGAATACTCGATATATAGAAACAAAAGCAAGCCAGCAGTGGAAAAAATGGAGATTATGAGGCGACGGCGGCCTCGACGTAGGCAGCGCGGTCGTTTGCAGCGTCTTCCTGGCTGATCTGCTTGGCGTTGTACATCGCCTGATCGGCCACGCTCACGAGGTGCCAGAGCTCCTCACCATGGGTCGGCATCAGGGCGATACCGACGCTTGCCGCGCATTCGATCTCCTCGCCCTGAATGATGTAGGCCTCGGAGGCAGTCTCTACGAGGCGCTCGGCCACGTGCTTGGCATCCTCGATAGAGACGCCTGGCAACACGATCGCGAATTCGTCGCCGCCCAGTCTCGCCAGTATGTCTTCCGGCCTCAGGCAGAACTCGAGGCGATGGCCGAATGCTTTCAGCAGCGCATCGCCCGCCTGGTGACCAAAGCGATCATTAATAGACTTGAAATGATTCAGATCGAGGTACAACACGGCGCCCTGCTCGTGACGCGAAATGGCATCGGCCGCCTCTTTCTCGAAGCCGCGCCGATTCAGCACACCAGTCAACGGGTCTCGCAATGCATCGGCAAGGATTTTGGTTTCGTTGCGCTTACGCTGAGTGATATCGATGAGTGTTACCGAGAAGTCGTGACCGACCGGCTCGCCGATGACGCGTAACCAGGTCTCGCCTTCGTCGGCGTCCATCGACGTTTCATAACTGATACTCGATGCCGAACGATGTCCGCCACCGAACTTCTGCAAGAGTTTCTCTGGCTCCAGCAGTTCGAGTTTTTCGAGCGGCATGCCGACCAGCGTGCCGTTACCGCTTTGCAGGAATCGTTCGGCGGAACGGTTGGCGAAGGTACAGCGAAATTTCTTGTCGCTGTCACGCGTGTCGCGCGCAAAACGCAGAATGCCGTTGGAGGAATGCTCGACCAGCGATCTGATCAGGTGTTCGCTGTCGGCCAGCGCTCTGAGCGCACGCTTTCTTTCCGTGACGTCACGACATACCACCACGATGCCCTGATCCTGCCCTGCCGGACCGGTCAATGGCGCACTATTGAGCTCGAAAAAGCGATCCGCATTCATGCGAACGGTCTGTGTCACATCGCGGCCCGATGCGTGCTCCAGCACGGATTGCGCTTCTGGCATATCCTCCCAGAGTCGCTGTCCAATCAGCTCTGTCTCAGTCGATTCCAGCAGTGTCTGAGCCGGTTGGTTGGCACTGACGATGCGGCGCTTTTTGTCGAGGACGATGATCGGGTCGCGTACGTGGTCGAACATCGTCTGGTATGCCAACGGGCTAAATTCGTAAACGCGAAGTTTCAGGCTCGCCCACCAGTACAGCGGTAGCAACATCATTAATGTCGACGATGTGAACGGAAAATCACGTGGGCCGATGTTAAGCATGTTATTCGCGATGCTGACACTGTACGGCAAGATTGTGCATGTGAGCAGCAAGGCAACTTTACCGCGATGCGCTCGTGCAATCGTCGGCAAGCGTCCCATCAGAGCAACCACCGAATAACCGAACAGGCCATAGGCGAAAGGCGCATGCACGCGGTTGAACCAGAAGTGCTCGTTCGCCTCCGTGAACCTCGTGCCATCGACCGTATCGACAACAGTCCAGATCATGTGATGCAGGGGATTTGTAATAGCCAGTGTCACGGTGATCACCGGAACGATCGACAAGATCGCCAGCACAAATGCTTTGGGCGGCCCGACGGTGTATTCCCGATAAATCCTGTAAAGAACGACCGGCAGAAAACCCGCACTGAAGAATGACAGGGTCCGACCAATGCCATACAGGTTTCCGTCTGTCGCGCCATAACTGAATGCGCTGCCGGCGACCATGGCAGCGATCAAAAACAAAAAGTAACTGATCGAATTGTTTTCAGTTTGCGTCGACGCCCGTGAGACCCTGACCGTGAGCCAGAGATAGATCAGTGCGGTAAAGCCGAACGCCGTCGGCAGAATCAGACTTAACTGCTCCATCATCGGCTGGCCCCGGGCCTTGGGAATTCATGTCGCGCATGCATCCAGAGATCGTATAGAGCAAGCGCCGAGGATGATGCGAC
The DNA here is from genome assembly GCA_964386685.1 of uncultured Woeseiaceae bacterium. Classification (GTDB taxonomy): domain Bacteria; phylum Pseudomonadota; class Gammaproteobacteria; order Steroidobacterales; family Woeseiaceae; genus JACZWL01. The sequence continues at coordinate 19,774 of CAYLSX010000013.1, forward strand.
GCACGCCGCATTCCGAATTGAGGAAACGCGCAGGAAATCACATTTTTGGGAGAAAAATCGGGGGTTTACGTGATTTTCGGCGCTCGAGGCCGGATCCGGACTATGGTAAATGAACCATATCTGGGCGAATGGTGCGGCCCCTGAGAGGCGCTCAGAGCCCGTCGGCAGTGTCGGCAACCAGGGTATCGACAACCGCTTTGAGGCAGTCTTCCTCGCTGTTGCCGGCGGCCTCGGCAAGCTCATAGGCCTTGAGTTGCCGATGTGCACTCGTGCCGCGACTCATAATCTCGCGAACATCGGCAAGCTCCGCTTCGCAGCCAAGCGCTTCGGCATCGTCGGCCACGAGACTCAGCATCTCGTCCAGCAATTCCCCGAAGGGAATGACGCGGCCTTTAGCAAGATCGATCAGGCCTTCGTCGAAACTGTAGCGCATCGCGCGCCAGCGATTTTCCTTGATCAGCATCGGTGTATAGATACGCCAGCGCTTATTTTCCAGTCGTAAGCGGTACAGCATTCGCATGATGCTGACGAGCAACGCGGCGAGCGAGATCGCGTCGTCCATTCGCGTGCACACATCCATGATGCGTGTCTCGAGTGTCGGAAACTTGTCACTTGGCCGCAAGTCCCACCAGATTTTCGTGGAGTCCTGGATGAGACCTGCACCGATAAGAATGTCGACATGCCGCTGGTACTCCGCGAAACTCGCGAAGCGCTCGGGAATTCCCGTGCGCGGCAGTGCATCGAAAATGGTCAGCCGGTAACTCTTGAGCCCGGTGTCCCTGCCCTCCCAGAACGGTGACGAGCAGGACAAGGCCAGCAGATGCGGCAGGAAGTAACTCATCTGATTCATGAGATCGATTCGCAGCGCATCGTCGTTGATACCGACGTGCACATGCATGCCGCAGATCACGAGACGTCTCGCAGCTGCCTGCATTTCTGCCGTCAGTGATTCGTAACGATCTTTTTCCGTGTGCTTTTGCTCGGCCCAGCGGCTGAACGGGTGTGTCGACGAAGCGATTGGCGCGAGCCCGTGGCGCGCGGCAACGTCGATGATAATCTTGCGCAGCCTGGCGAGATCGGTCCGCGCTTCCTGCACGTTTTTGCAGACCTTGGTGCCGATTTCGATTTGCGAGCGCAGTAACTCGGATGTCACCTGGCTGCCGCAGAGTTCCTCGCACTCGCCGATAAGCGACTTGGGCGGATCGACGACGAGACCGCGCGACTCTTTGTCGACCAGCAGATACTCTTCTTCTATGCCGATCGTAAATTCTGGTTTAACCCGGTTCATCGCTCACTCCACTACTTACCTGCAGGTTTATTATTAAGCGTGGATTCTCGTTGGTGCACTGATCTTAGCGGGAATCGTGCGGATAATTCCCATTAATATTTCGGCGATCTCGGCGACCCCGGCTTCGTCGTCGATCAGGTCCTGGCGTATTTCAATGCCGACATGTGGCAGACCGTTGGCTTCAGCGTGATAGTCGATCGTGAAGTCCTGCGGCGCCTTGCCGGAATATGGCTCGTTGTCACCGACCAAAAACCCGGCCTCGCCGAGTTCCTTCATGAACACGTCCGCAAGCCGCTTGTCGGTGTCCCAGAGAATCCCCATCTGCCAGGGTCTCGACTCACCGTTTAGTACCGGCGTAAAACTGTGAATCGCCAGCACCGCTGGCGGCGTACCGTAAGACTGCAAACGTTTGATTTCCTCACCGACTGTCTCGTGATACGGCCAATAGATCGAATCGGCACGCTGCGTTTTTTGCTCGGCGCGAAGATTGCGATTGCCCGGAATGACAATACCGTCACCGTATTCGAGAAACGCACCCGGATCGAGCAACTGCCGGTTGCAGTCGATGACCAGTCGCGAATACTCGCATAGCACCGCTGTCGCCGAGAGACTGGCGGCCAAATGCCTCGTCAGCGTGCCGGCACCGATATCGACTGCCAGGTGGCAGCGGCGCGCTGGCGGATCCAGTCCCATATCGCCCAGGGACGCCGGAATCCGGCAACTGGCATGATCGCATAGCAGGAGAATCGGTAATTGCGCGTCGCAATTCAGAACGGTACAGGGAGGCGGCTCATGTGCCGCGAGAAATTCGCTATTGCCGGGCTTATTAATTGTGCCTTCTGGGGGCATATGCGGTCATGGTGATTTTCGTTGTTCGTCAGTGTACCGCATCAGGGTCATGCTAGCTGCTGGGAGTGTTCGCTTTCTCCCCAGGGCTCAAAGGTCCGCACCGAGGTAGGCCGGGCAATGTAATAGCCCTGCGCGAACTCGACACCGAGCTCGCTGAGTTTGTCGAGTACCTGCTTTGTTTCCACCCGTTCTGCGATCGTCTCGATGCCCATCGCCTTGCCGACCTGGTTGATCGCCATGACCATGCTTTCATCGACCGCGTCTTCGGCGACGTTACGAATGAACTGACCGTCGATCTTCAGGTAGTCGACCGGCAAGTTCTTGAGATAGGTAAATGACGACAGGCCACTGCCGAAATCGTCGAGTGAGAACATGCAGCCGAGTTTCTTCAAGGTCTGCATGAAGTGAATAACGCGCGGCAGGTTTGATATAGCGGCAGTTTCGGTAATCTCGAAACAGATTGCGCCGGCCGGCAGCTTTTGTTTCTCGAGTTCGTTAATGACGTATTCGAGAAAACGGTCCTCACTCAAGGATGTGCCGGACAGGTTGATCGCGATCGTGAAGCGCGCCGTGTCGGCGTCGGAGCTACGGTCCGCGAGTTCCGTCAGCGCTTCGTGAATCACCCAACGATCGAGTTTTGACATGAGGTTGTAGCGTTCGGCCGCGGGTATGAACATATCGGGCAGCACCAGCTCGCCATTCTCATCACGCATGCGCAACAGCAGTTCGTAGTGGCCGCGAGACTCCGAGTTGTCCTTGCCGATGCCGATGATCGGTTGATAGAACAGTTCGAGCCGGTCTTCCTCGACCGCACTCGTGATGCGCGAGACCCACTTCATCTCCTCATGGCGTAACGAGGCATCACTATCCTGGTAAAGGTGAATCTGGTTGCGACCCATGTCCTTCGCCGAATAACAGGCGACGTCGGCCGAGCTCATGACACTGGCCACGTTGGGGCTTTCATGCGTCACCATGACGACGCCGATCGAGCAACGCATACTCGAGAACGCTTCCTGCCATTCGAAGCGATATTCCTCGACGGCGCTGCGTATTGCTTCAGCCACTTCCGTTGCGCGCGCCTCGGTGCATCGCTCGAGCAGGATGCCGAACTCATCGCCTCCCAGACGTGCCAGCACGTCGGTCGAGCGGATGTTGCCCTGCAGGAGTTCGGAGATCTGCAGCAGTAGTTCGTCGCCGGCAGTGTGACCGAAGGTGTCGTTGACGACCTTGAACTGATCCAAATCGATGTACAAAAGCGCGTAGGTCTGTTCGTTGTTCTCATACGTGCTGTCCAGCGCCTCGACGAGCCGGTTCTCGAATTCCCGCCGGTTGATCAGGCCGGTAACGGCATCGTGAGACGCCTGATAGGACAGTTGACGGAACAGGCGCGACTCCTTGCTGACATCATGGAATACCATTACCGCACCGATGACATTGCCGATGCGATCGCGAATCGGCGCAACCGAGTCCTGGATAGGTACCTCATTGCCTGCCTGCGTAATCAGTACTGAGTTTTCGGCAAGCGTAATAACACGGCCTTCCTTGAGGCAGCGCATGACAGGGTTATCGACTGTCGCGCGCGTGTCTGCGTTGACGATCGTCATGATCTCTTCGACCGCCTTACCGCGGGCGTTTCTGACTTCCCAACCGGTCAGGTCCTGTGCCATTGGGTTGATGTAATCGATATTGCCTTCCGCGTCGGTCGTAATGACGCCGTCGCCGATCGATTGCAGCGTAACCTGGGCGCGTTCCTTCTCTTCGAACACGCGGGTCTCTGCGATCTTTCTTTCGGTGATGTCGGTGATCGTGCCTTCATGGGCGACGACATTGCCGTCGTCGTCGTGGATTGCGCGCGAATTCTCGAGCACGACGATCTCGGTGCCGTCCTTGCGTCGCAGGCGGTATTCAAAGTTCTTGACGAAGCCCTGTGCCTCGAGCCGCGCGAACACCCGCTCGCGGTCGATCGGATTGACATACAGCATCGTCGTGCGGCCGGCGTTTTTGAGTTCGTCGGCGGAAGCGTAACCCAGCATTTCGACCAGCGCCGGATTGACCGTTGTCAGGTTGCCCTCTCGGGATGCAATATAGACGCCGTCGACGACATTCTCGAAAAGCCCCCTGTAGCGCGACTCACTGCTGCGGAGCTTGTTCTCGTCGACATGCCGTTTGATGGCGATGCCGGCCAGGCGCACCATGCCGCTGATCTTGTCGATCTCGTCAGGCGTCGGCTCTCTTTGTGTGTCGAGATAGATGTCCAGCGTACCGACGATCATGCCGGCGTTGCCATACACCGGAAAAGACCAGCACGCCGCGATACCGTATTTGGCCGCCTGCTTGTGCATGCCACCCCAGCCTTCGTCTTGCGAGATGTCGCTGACAATTTTTTCCCCGACACCGAAAACGGCGGCACCACAACTGATGCTCAACGGGTCCACCTTGATGAAATCCAGCGACAGTTTGAACTTGTCGGACAGCGCAGGTGCCTCTTCGACCGACAGTGTCTGGCTCTTGACGTCCAGCAGCATGATCGCCGATCGCATGCCGATGCTAATTTTATCGGTGCATCGACAGATCGAGCGCAGCGTGCGGTCGAAAGGCTTGCCCGACGCGATCATCTCCAGAATCTTGTTCTGCGCGAACGCGATCTCCTCGTTGCGTTTTCTTTCCGTGATATCCGAGATGCTTGCCCGAACGAGCTTGCGCTCCTTGTCCGGCAAGCGGCTGAATCGAACCTCGCAGGGAATCTCGATGCCGTGGGCATCGATGTGTGTCCATTCAAATATGGGATGTTCACCGTTCAGGGCGCGCTCGACGTAACCGCGGGTGACGCCGAAAGACGGCAAGCCATCGGCTTGCATCTTGGGGCTGATGGCTTCGGGACCAATGCTCAGCAGGCGCTTGCGCGTCATGTTGAACAACTGGCAGGCAATCTCATTGACGTCGGCGAACAACTGCTTGTCGATGTCAAAAACCACAATCGCCTCGGGTGCGTTCTCGACCAGTGCGCGATAGCGCTCCTCGTTCTCGACCAACGCTTTTTCTGCTGCTTTGCGCCCGGTTACGTCGCGCAGGCTGATGACGAAGACGCGACTGTCGCCGACTTCGAGGCTGCTGGCGTTAATCTCGGCGAAAAATTCAGCCCCATTGGCGCGAGTGGCCCGCACTTCACCGTGAATTGATGCTGCCTGCGTGTCGTCCAGGCTGGATACGAACGGTTGCAGGAAGTCGGCAAGGCTCTTGTCCGCCGCGCCGGGCAGGTATCTCGAGAATTTGCTGCCGATCAGCTCTTTCTTCGGAATGCCGAAGTACTTCGAGCAGATCTTGTTGCAGTTCTGGATGATCCCTTCGTCGCTGACCGACATCAACGCATCGGTGACGCTGTCAAAGATGACCTCGATCGGGGTAGTAGTTGTTGTCGCGAGCGCCTGGCTGGTGAGGGACTGGGACAGTGTTTCGGACAGGGTCTGGCTGACCGTCTCTTCCATTTTGTCATAATGCTGGTCGATCAACCTGAGGAGGGCAATGAAATCCAGCTTGTTGATTCCGGACTTTTCTGTCGCTTCCTTGATCTGCTTTCTTAATTCCCGATGCATCAATGCCCCGACCGAATACTTCCCTCTATTCGCGCGTAGCCCCTTGAACGACTCGTCGGCCATTCCGCGGGGGGATCCCTTTCGCTACCGCAAAATGCCTCACAAACGGTCTTGCGGCAGCCTGTCGCACACAGTAGGTCGATGTGCCCGATGCTTCTGTGAACCAGCTCTAGTATTGAAAAAAAAATTGGGAAAATTTTCCCGAAACGAGGTCGTAGATTATGAAAAGACGACTTTCGCGGTCTCTTCGAACCAGATCCGGTATCCGAAGACCGCCATAAGTGAATAATGGGGCCCAGCTGCGGCGGTTCTCGAGCGGCCGCTCAATTAACGTTCAAAACGGCTCTTTAATGGGCTGGAGGAAATTGCCAGGAGTAAGGGGACTGACGCCGAACGGGGCCTGTCCCCAAAGTGCCAAAATGCGAACTGGACCGAAAAAAAACCCAGCGAACTGGGCACAGACCCCATTCGGGGTCAGCCCCTGGAAATCAGTCCCTAGTCTTCCTGCGCCGGCATCGATATGAGCGCTTCGCCCTCTTCGTCTGTGGTGAGTTCGCCATTGATTTGCGGCGTCGGTCGCACGCTGCCGACCTGGATCGGGATCGCCATCACTTTGGCCATCCTGCCGATCTCAGTGTCGATCTCGGCGGAGACATTCAGGAACAGCCTGCCTTCGCGCTGCGGGATAACGGTGACCTGCTCCGCCGAGAAAGCCCCATCGCCGATCGGCACCAGCGAGACTGTCTCTGCCTGTACATCGGAGAACCTCAGGCTGGTGGTGTCATTGATGCGATAGTTCACCCGGATCGGCTGATCCAGCGATGACGACGCTTTCAAATTGATCGACAGCGGCAGGCCAACAACGGGCGTTCCCATGATTTCGTAAGCGAGATTGATAGGCGCCGAGGGTCTGCCTCCCGCTGCCCGCGGCTCGGCTGCCAATTTGGGCTTGCTGTGCACCGTACCTGCCGCAGCATCAGTCTCGCTGCTGACCGGCTCGCCGCCGTCGCCCTGACAGGCCGCCAATGCCAGGCTGCACAGTACGAGGAGCAAGGGACTAACGGATTGTGTTCGATTCATTCTGATCACCAGCTTGGTTCATGGGCCTATTGTGACATCAAAGCAGGTCTGTGATGGATAGTTCGCCGGCGACATGTCGTCTTCGTATCGGAACTCATACAGTGTAATCACATAGTCGCCGGCAGCGACCACATTGGGTGTCGTGAATATCTCCTGGTTCGCGTCGCCGCTCCGCCCCTGAGGAAGGCCACCGACAAGACGATTCTCCACCTGCCCATTCAGAAAATACAAGATATCCGGGTCACTTTGATCATGCACGTCCAGTGGATCATCCGGGTTCGGCATCACGGTTGTCGTTACTACCGAAAATGTCAGCGGTGACGGAGTCGCAACGGTCATCCGCAGGTATCGGTGCGTCGATAGTTTGTTGCCAGTAAAGTTGCCGTCAAACTGATCGTTGCTGCAGATGTTGATCGTCGATACGCCGTCGGGAACGATCGTCGTATAAACCGGCAGGACATCCGCCGCGCCACCACGATCGTTGGTTTCTGTACTTGCATAGATATCAATGCCGGCCGTCGTGATGTTGTGATCGGCGAGGATCGCATCGACAAATGGCGCTTGCGCCGCATTCTGCGCTTTGAGTTCCGTCGCGAACGAGAACACACTCGTGAACGCCGCCGTCCCCGCCTGTGAACCCGTCATGACGTTGTAGATCGGGCCGAAGCCCAGGCTGTCGTTATCCGCGCCATCGGGGTTCGTATCCCAGAGATCGT
>CAYLSX010000014.1:0-18188 GCA_964386685.1 uncultured Woeseiaceae bacterium
TCACCAGCTTGATCGACTTCACCAATTCATAACCGTACATCTCTCGCCGCGCTAATAGTCGTAGCAACAACAATTCCGGAACGCCACTCATGAATGGAGGGTTTGTCTGGCCCATGGTGGGGAATGACCTTTGGACGAAGATCTGTGGACCATACCTCGAATCACAAGGTATGTCAATATATACCTTTCCATTCTAGGTATGTATGATATTACCTGTTAGCTCTAGGTATAGAGGCGGGTAACAGGAGTATCAAGCTATGTTTACACGCGTTCTTTCATCCGCAGCAGCCGGGATTGCAGTAACCACCGGCTTGCTGTTTCTGATGCAATACCTGATTGCAAGTAGTGAAGAAATCATCATCGACGCTCCTGAGGGCTCAACGCTTGATTGGATAGCGCTCGAGGCCGAGGAGCGGCTCATCGTCGATCCGCCTATCTTTGATAGACCCGAGCCACCGCTGATTCCCCCCAGTAACAAATCACCTGAACCACTCGGCGGCGATGAAATCGGCTTTAGGCCTCCGGGTCCGACACCACCGATCCCGGCAGGTGGACCGAGGTTGAAGAGACTGAACTTCGGCGACGGCCCGTTAGTGAAAATTTTCAAGGTGAGACCTCAGTATCCGATGCGTGCTTCCACCAAGGGGCTCGAGGGTACGGTGCTGGTTCAATATGACGTAACCACGTTGGGCACAGTTGAGAATGTCGTCGTCGTAGAGTCGTCAAATAACATTTTCAACAAAGCCGCGATCGCCGCTGCTTACCGTTTCAAGTACAAACCACGAATTGTCGACGGTATGCCTTACGAGTCCAGGGGCTTGCGAAACCTGTTTCGATTCGAGATGGAAGAACAATAACGAGATTCGGATCCCGATAGACCACTGGGGGTTCGGGCTATGGCGTGCCTTTTATCCCGCCGGGTATTGCCTTAGCCCGCCCCCTTTCTTCGAGAGGACAGAGCGATGACAAGAGAATTAACGGAACTCGTTGAGGACGACAAAGAAAACGAGATCAATCTGACACCCATGCTGGATGTCGTCTTTATCATGTTGATCTTTTTCATTGTCACTGCATCCTTTATTAAGGAATCTGGCATCGACGTCAACAAACCGGACGCCGTGACGGAGCGTGCTGCGGATGATGCCGGCATTCTGGTAACGATAGACGAAAACAGTGATATCTGGATAGCCGGGCGATTGATTGACCCACGAGCTGTTCGGGCGAACATCGAACGCTTGCACGCAGCAAATCCCGACGGCTCTTTGGTGATATTGGCCGACAAGCGCTCGTTCAACAATACACTGGTGCAAGTCATGGACGCATCAAGGCAGGCCGGTATGTATAACATCTCTCTTGCCACCGACAAAAAGTAAAGAAAAGCCCCCACACGTTGCCGTGTGGGGGCAGAGCCAGGAATACCGGAGTCTCGGGGAAGGAAGTCCGGGATTACAAATCAGGGCTCAAGAATGTACACGAAGATCTTGTACGCCGTGAATACGTTGGTATCCGCGTTGTAGTGACCTCGTGCGTACATGGATCGTGCTGAGTTGGATCCATCCAGCTCGTCCATCAATGCCATGGCGAAGTCTTCGAAGTCCGCATAGAGCTGCAGGCTGTCGGTCGTCTTGACGACGAACAGCTTGCGTCCGGTCTCGCGCGGCGCGATCAGCGTATCCGAATCCAGCGTGGTCAGATCGATGAGGACCGGACCCTGCTTGATGTAATGGCGCTGGTCGATATCCGGGTTCTCGTTGTGCAGGGTCAGACCGATAGTGGCTTCAATCATCGTGAACGGCCTGAACGTGCCTGAACTGCCCCAACCGACACCGAGTGCACTAAGAACATCGGAATAGTCGATGATCGCGCGACCCTGGAAGTCCCATGGCGCTGCGCCGAACTCGTTGGGGAAGCCCCAGGCGGCAACAGGCTGACCGCTTGCGTCGGCAGCCAGCATTGGCAGATTGCCGGTCGATACTTCGTAATTGTCCGGATCCGCGTCGGTGCTGGCTTCGCAAAGTCCTGTGCAGGTGTAATCCACGGCGCCCGCCCGAACACGACCGATGGTGTGCAGATCGATATCGACTTGCCCAGGCATGATCGTGTTGACCGTGCCGGTCAGCTTGGTGACATGCAACAGCACTGCACCTTCGGTTGCGTCGATGTGCACGCCGAACTCGTCGTTCCGCGTTACGGTGCCACGCACGGTTGCGAACTGACCCGGCGAGATGGCGCTGATGTCGAGCAGCCTGTCGGCCATGCCAAGCGGTCGATCGGTGACGAACGTCTTGTAAACAATCGTGTCCGGCCCGACGGTGACGGTGATGTCGTTACGGAAGAATGCTCGCTGCGCATCCGTCAATGCCGTGTCGCTAAGTATTACCGTGCCGCCGCGCAATACGAAATCGTTGCCGGCCCGGCCGATGATGGTGCCCTTGGCCGCATCTTTACGATCGCCGGGAACGCTCGAACCAGCAAGCACGATATTGGCGACGAATCTGCGGTCGCCGACATGCAAGGTGCCCTGTGCAACGGTTGCAGTACCTTCGCCGGCCACATCCAGCGCCCGCAGGCAGTCGCCGCCTTTGAAGGATTCTTCGTTCACCTCGCACTCGGTGTCGTCCGTGACGTAAACCCGCATGCGACCAAAATCGGTGACGCGATCGTGGAAGGGCCGTACTTTTATGCCATACCACATCTCGTTCTGGTTAACGGTGATCAGCGGGCCGCGGACACGAAAATCCTTCGTATCCACCGGCCTGACCTCTGCAACTATAAAAGGCTCCGCTGTCACGAGCGCAGGCGTAGCAGAAGTGTCCACCTCATGCGATGCGTCGAGGTCGAAGTCAACCGTTAGAAATGAAATGCCACCTTTGCTGACGACCAGGCGGTCGGTCTGTGGCAAGACGATCTTCAGTGAAGTCTGAGTCATGGCATTGCCGTCTGCGTCGACGATGGTCGCCGCCTTTGCGATGCCGTTTGCATCGACAAAGACTTCGGCATTGCTGTAATCGAGTGTAATCGTGCCCGCGACAAAGGTGCCTGGTGGCACCGTCGCGACCGCCATCAACTCGGTCATGTCTACATATTCGGAAAAGTTGATGCGCGTGTTGCTTGACATCGTCTCGACGATCGAGCCGTCCGCCTTTTCCAGGGTCAGAGACAGCACATCGAGTGAATAACTTAAAAACTCGCCGTCGTCGTCGGTCAATCCCACGAATACGGTGCCGCATTCGGCGGCAGTCGAGGGGTCGCTCGGTATGCATTGAGCTGCGACGGGTGGATCGTTCGTTGTCGTGCCGCTGCTACCACCACAGCCTGCGATAGCCAGAACGACAACCGTCAGCGCTACCCAGGTCCAGAAGCTCGGGGAATGGATGCTGCCAGGCAGGCAGCCAGTCGAGGTTTTCATGTGCGTCTCCTTCGCGTCAATAATCGATTCCTGGGTTTAACGCGCTGGCCGGCTGTGGGTTGACGTGGACGGAGAACATAAAAAATAACAGGCACTTATCTTGTATTCCTGCTGCAACGTGTCAAAATGCGCGCGTAGCGGGCGTATTTCACTGGAATTCTCAACAATACGTTAAGTCCGTGCCTGTAAGACCACGGAACCGCTAGACTCGGACCACGGGGATCACACAGAAGGCGGCTGAATGGCCACAGCGTCTGGTAGTAAAGTAGCGGGGGCCTTGCCCCACCGGAGTCGCCGACCCCGCGCCGGGGAACGAAATCGCGGTGCCGTCGATGCCATCCAGACCAAGATAGCCGTCAATCTTCAAAATCTCGATCCCGACACCTTTAAAGAACAATTAAGCGACAACATCGGCGAGTTGCCGGATGCGACCGGCTGCGATGCTGCATTTGTCGCGCTGTTCTCGGACGATGGCGCAAAAATCGAAACAGTGCTGACGTCCGGAACGATGTTCTCCGGCTGTAATCCGGAGGTGCTGACTGGCGAGCTGCTCGAAAACTGGCCCTGGCTCAGCAAGCGACTCAGTAATCTGCGTCTCATCGAGATAGACGACACGGAAGCCGGGCCGAAGTCTGCGGCCTCCGAAATGGCACGCCTTGCGGAACTCAAGATCAGTTCCTGTCTGATTATTGGCTTTGCCATTCAGGGCGAAGTCGCCGGATTTCTCGCACTCGCAAACCAAAGACCGCTGGATACCTGGGATGCAAATCTGCAGCTGCTGATGAAGCTGGTTGGCGCATCGCTTGCCTCCGGACTGGAACGAATGCGAATGACCGAGTTGCTTGACGAACTCGAGGAACGCAATGATCTCGTCAGCCAAACGGCGAACGACGGCATCTGGGATTTCGACGGGCAGTCCAAGCGAATCGAATTGTCGCGGCGTTGGAAAACGATGCTCGGATACGACGAAGACCAGGACGACGTATCGCCCGACTGGTACCGGCTAGTGCATCCGGACGACATGGCGCGGGTACAGGCAAAAATGCGCGAGCACCTGGAGGGCAAGACGCCACTTTTCGAGTCCGTGCACCGCATGCGTCATCAGAGCGGCGACTGGCGCTGGATGATGAGTCGCGCCAAGGCCAAGCTGGACGAGAAAGGCCGCCTGATTCGGCTACTCGGCGTCGAAGTCGACATCACCGAAACCAAGCTTTATGAGGAAGCGCTTTTCCGCAAGACGGAAAGTGCCCAGATTACCCTGCGCTCGATCGGCGACGGCGTCGTCACGACCGACCACGAATGCAATGTCGAATACATCAACCCGGTGGCCGAGGAGCTGACCGGCTGGAAGGTGGATGATGCGAGCGGCCGCCCGGTCGACGAGATCTTCCGTGGCTTCCACGAAGAGACCTGCGAACCGCTGGAGAATCCACTGGCCGTCTCGATCCGCCGCAATCGTTCAATCAAGTCGGTACGACCGACACTGCTCATTCGTCGCGACGGCAACGAACTCTATATAGAGAGTACGGCATCGCCGATCCGTGACGGCAAGGGCGATGTGACGGGCGGCGTTCTGGTATTCCACGATGTCAGCGAATCTCGCGAACTCAACCGGCGGCTGAGTTATCACGCGAGTCACGACATCCTGACCGGACTCGTTAACCGGCGTGAATTCGAGAGCAGGCTGGAGCGCGCGTTGAAAAGCGCCAAGGCCAGAGAGACCTCATACGCATTGTGTTACCTCGATCTCGACCAGTTCAAGATCGTTAACGACTCCTGTGGCCACAGTGCAGGTGACGCTTTGCTTCACCAGCTTGGCGCCCTGCTGAAATCGAAGATCCGCTGGCGCGACACCCTGGCGCGCCTGGGCGGTGACGAGTTCGGCGTGTTGCTCGAGAGTTGTAGTCTCGATGAGGCGATGGAGACTGCAGAATCGTTGCGAAAAGCGATCGGCGAGTTCAAGTTTATGTGGGACGACCGCAGTTTCCGGTTGGGCGTCAGCATTGGTGTCGTGCCGATAACGGCAGACAACGAAGATGTTGCCGGCATGCTAAGCGCCGCAGACAGCGCTTGCGCGGCGGCCAAGGAAGCCGGCCGGAATCGCATCCACAGCTACCAGGAAAACGATATCGACCTGATGCGCAGGCGGCGCGAGATGCAGTGGGCGGCGCGAATCAACAATGCGCTCGAGGATGACCGCTTCGAGCTGTTCCGGCAGACCATCCTGCCGCTACAGGAGGAAGGACTGGGCGCGCATTACGAGTTACTGCTGCGGATGCGGGACGAGAACGGCGCCATCATCGCGCCCGGCCTGTTCATCGAGGCAGCCGAACGCTATGGCATAACGCCGAGCATCGATCGCTGGGTCATCACGAATGCCTTCCGCTGGCTAGTATCGGAGGCCGATGAGCGCGAGCGACTGGAGCTGTGTTCGATCAACCTTTCCGGCCAGAGTTTCAGCGACGAGAAATTCCTGCCGTTCGTCATCGATCAATTCCAGATGAGCGGACTCGATGCGAGCAAAATTTGCTTCGAAATCACGGAAACGGCGGCAATCGCCAGCTACTCGCAGGCGAATCGTTTCATCAATGCGTTGAAAGAACTGGGCTGCATGTTTGCGCTGGACGACTTCGGCACCGGCCTTTCTTCGTTCGGTTATCTCAAACACTTCCCGGTCGACTTCCTCAAGATAGACGGCAGTTTCGTCAAGGAAATTCTGCATGATCCGATCGATCGCGAGATGGTTCGATCGATTAACGAAATCGGCCACCTGACCGGCAAGAAGACGATTGCGGAGTTCGCGGAAAACTCCGAAATCATAACGATGCTGAAAGGCATGGGCATCGACTATGCCCAGGGCTACGGCGTGTCCGAGCCGAAAGCCGTCACGCGGGCCGTCGCTTAGGAAAAAATTCCTCGAAAGCTTTCGCGCAAGCGACCTTTCTCTATCTTCCCCATCGCATTGCGTGGCAACTCCTCAACGAAAACGACCCGTTTCGGTACTTTGTAGTTCGCCAGAGCCTGGCTCGATGCCTCGATCAGCTCGTTCTCGGCGAGCATGGTGTCGTCCTCTGCAACAACAATGGCGATCACCGCTTCGCCGTAGTCGGCATGCGGTACGCCGATCACCGCGGACTCATCGACGCCCGGCAGGTCGTCGAGAAACAGCTCGATCTCTCTCGGATAAACATTGATGCCGCCGCTGATCACGAGGTCTTTCGTGCGGCCGACGATTGACACGTAGCCGTCGTCGTCGATCCGTCCCAGATCACCCGTCCTGAAGAAACCGTCATCCGTAAATTCCTCGGTGGCCTTGTCGGGCAGATTACGGTAGCCCTTAAAAACATTGGGGCCGCGAACCTGTAACTCGCCGATGTCGTCGGCAATTCGAAGCTCGATGCCCGGCAACGGCAGGCCGACAGTCCCGGCTTTGCGAACGCCGTGCAACGGGTTGGAGGTATTCATGCCGGTTTCGGTCATGCCATAGCGTTCCAGAATGCGATGGCCGCTGCGCGTCTCGAAGTCCCTGAAGGTCTCCTCAAGTAACGGGGCCGAGCCAGAGATGAAGACACGCATTTGCGCGCAAGCATCTGCAGAAAAATTCTCTTGCTGCAACATCCTCGTGTAGTAAGTCGGCACGCCCATCATGACGGTGCATTCCGGCAAGAACTCGATGACCCGTGCGGCATCAAAGCCTGGCAACCAGCGCATACTGGCGCCGCTCAATAGCACACAATTGATGGCGACGAAGAGCCCGTGTATATGGTAGAGCGGCAATGCGTGCAACAGCGTGTCGTCTTCCGAAAATTCCCAGGCGTCTGTCAGCGCCTCGGCGTTACTCAGCAAATTGCCATGCGTCAGCAAGATGCCCTTGGGCACCCCGGTGGTGCCGGATGAGTAGAGCAGGGCGGCGAGATCGTCAGAATTACGCTGCAGCGGTGCAAAGTTATCTGTTTCGCTACGGTCTCTATGCAGGCTACTTAAGGTCCGAACAGTGGTTTCATCGGCTAATGATAGGATTTTCGCTTCATTCGCCATATCGCAGACGATGACTTTCGGTTCCGCATCCTTGAGGAAGAATGTTAGCTCCTCAGCTTGAAATGCGGGGTTCAGCGGGTGATACACAAAACCGGCCCGCAGGCAGGCAAGGTATAGAAACAGGGCATCCGGAGACTTTTGGACCTGCGCCGAGATTCGGTCACCAGGCTTTACTCCGGCATCACGCAAGCTGATTGCCATATGTGCTGACGCACTATCGACATCGGCGTAGCTATAGGAGTCATTCTTTTCAGTGCAAAGCAATTCCTTGCCGGCATGCGCGCGGAATTGCCTCTGAAAATGGCTAAAGAGATTGCAGTCCTGGTTCGGCACTGCGGGCTAGTCGAAACGCATCGACAAATCGATCGCCCGGATGTTCTTGCTTATTGCGCCGACCGATATGTAGTCGACGCCGGTCTCTGCGACTTGCCTCAGTTGATCCAGCGTCAGTCCGCCGGATGCTTCGAGCTCGGCTAACGGCGCACCAGTCTCCCTGTTGATGTCGACAGCCGCACGAAGATCATCGATGCTGAAGTTGTCGAGTAATAGACGCTTTGCACCGGCTTCGAGTGCTTCGCGCAATTCATCCAGAGACTCAACTTCAATTTCAATCATGACGTCGGCAGCCGATTCGAGTGCCGCATTAATCGCATTGCTAATGCTTCCCGCACTGAGAATGTGATTTTCCTTAATCAGGATGGCATCGAAGAGTCCGATCCGGTGATTGACGCCGCCGCCGCAGCGGACCGCGTACTTCTGCGCCAGGCGAAGCCCGGGAACGGTTTTGCGCGTGTCGAGAACCCTGGTGTCAGTGCCCTTCAGCGCCGCGACATAACAGGCAGTCACCGTTGCCGTGGCCGAAAGTGTTTGCAGAAAATTGAGCGCCGTACGTTCACCAGTCAGTACGGCGCGGGCAGGCCCCTCGATCTCACAAAGCACGGTGTTTTCATCGATACGGTCGCCATCGTCTTGTTGCCATTCGATTCGAATGTCGGGGTCGAGTTGTGCATAAACCTCATCGACCCAGGGACGTCCGGCCATGACGGCGTTTTCTCGGGCAAAAATACTAGCCGAAGCGTTTGAAGTCTCAGGTACCAGGCTGGCTGTCAGGTCGCCACTGCCGATATCCTCGGCGAGTGCGTCCGCAACGTTTTTTTGAATGGCTGCACCGAGTTGTTCATCGACATTCATGTTTCACATCGCCTAATGAAAGAAGCCCGGCTCCTGGCCGGGCTCCATGCGCTCATAGAGCTTCAATTCCTACATGAAAATGCCGTGGCCTGCACCGACCATGCTCATGACCAATGGTATCGACATCAGTGTGTTGGAACGTGACGCCATGAAGGCGACTTTTCTGGCTTTCGCGATTTCATCGGCGCTGGCTTCGACCATGCCGAGAATCTTCTTCTGGTTCGGCCAGATCAGGACCCACACGTTGAACAACATAAACGTCCCGAGCCATGCACCAATGCCGATCGTCAATTCGTATGGCGGGTTCGAGGAGTTAGCGAGCATTCCTAATGCAAATGCATCGTCAAACTGGCCGCGATGCAGCAGGAATGCAGCGCCGGTCAGCCAGGTAAGCAGCGCCGCCCAGCGAAACCACCACAACGCTCTGGGTGCGACATACTTGGTGATGCCCGCACCGCCGGGTCCGCCGTCGTCTGCTGCGGCGTCGGCGAGCGCCGGGACCTGCACAAAATTGAAGTAATAGAGGAGTCCGATCCAGGTAATGCCGGATAGTACGTGCAGCCAGATAATCACCGAGTTGACTGGCGTTGCGCCGACCATATGATCGCCCATCGTTGCCAGGACAAGAATGACCGCGAGGACAACGCCCCCGATTATCGTGCCGGCAACCGAATTCAATGGATTCATTTTTTGTTCTCCCCGTAGTTTCGTTTTTGTGAGTTAGGGCAGGGCGTCCATTATAGAGTCTGACTGATGGAAAAGCAGTGCTCCCACCGCCATGATCATATGCGAGTTTAAATATTTGATAAGTAAAGAGAAATAGAATGTGTTCCTGTGGTCAACATGCGTACAATTGGCGTTTCCGGCGAAACCGAATCGGGCAATAGTATGCGGCGCTTAATCGTAATTCTCTTTATGCTGGCACTTACAGCTTGTACGGCGATGCTGATCGGTGGCGCAGAATCCGATCAGGGGCAGAAAAGCTGTGAGGAGTATCCGGACCAGGCGCATTGCGAATAGCTGTTGAATTTCTCCGGCCGGGTCGCATATTGAAGCAAACTCAATTCTCAGGTGGCAAAACGTGGATGTAAAAGAAAGAATCGAAGAGCAGCTCAGTTCCAATGACATACTGCTCTATATGAAGGGGACACCCGATTTTCCGCAGTGCGGATTTTCAGGTCAGACAGTTTCCGCATTGAAGGAAATCGGCAAGCCATTCGCCTTCGTCAATATTTTCGAAGACCCGGAGATTCGTGAGGGGCTCAAGGCGTATTCGAACTGGCCGACGTTTCCCCAGCTCTATGTCAAAGGCGAGCTTATCGGTGGCTGCGACATCATCATCGAGATGTATCACTCCGGGGAATTGAAAACTCTACTGGACGAATCTGCCTGAGTTGCTATAACAGGCCTTCCAGCCCGTCCAGGTCATTGATGACCTGCCACTGTCCGCCGAATTTTTCGACTTTTGACCTCCAGTCGTCCAGCCGGGTGAGATATTCGCGTGGATCGATGTTATCCGACCGCAGCTTTGTCACGTTCAGTGCGATGACATTGAAGCCATCGAGATCGAAGCTGATGTCGCGGATGTAGCCGTCTTTCAGGTCTTCCTTCAAATCCGAAAAAATAAGAATTGTCTTGGTGCCGGTATTTTTTTCGTTCAGGAACTCGACAGCCTGCAACAGCCCGCCGGTGATGTCTGTATAAGGCGAAGACTTGACCTCGTCGACGAATATACTGATTTCTTCCGCGAACAGTCGTTTCTGCCGGTTGACCGTGCTCGGACGATCATCGAAGGTCGTTTTGGCCACGATGTCCTTCTCGCTGAAACTGGCCGTGTCGATTCGCGCCACGGCGAACGAGTCCTTGGCGTCAAGTCGGGACAGCGTGTAGCGAATAATCTGCTGGGCCTTCTGAAGTTCCTCGCGATAGGTGCCGGAGGTATCCAGCAACATGTAGATGCCCGTATTTGTGGGCGTCGATGACGGGCTGCAGCCGATCAAGACGACGCAGCTTGCAATTGTGGTCAGGAGTCTCATGGCGTCACCTCACGAAGTGATGAATTGCCCGTGTTTTTTGAACTTCGTTGCTCCAGCCAAATCGGGATAAACAGCGGCAGGTCGTAAAGATGCTCTGCCAACAGGCCGAGGTAGCGAAATGAATTGCCGAGCACCCGTAGCGCCAGGGATATGAAGCGCAGGAAGCCGATCGCGAACAGCCCCAAAACCGTGCGCAGCGAATGCACGAACGTCTCCAACGGAATGGCAACGAACGTCAGTGCGAACGGCAGGATGAAGCCCATGCCCATCTGCGCCGCTGTCGTAATCCAGAGATACTGACCCGTCAGGGTCTGAGAGACGTCGCCGCGAAGCAGCGCACTGGTCGCCAGCTCATCGTGCAGCAGAACCTCTCGCATGTAGGCCAGACCTGCTTCAACAGTTGCCAGCAGGAACAGGATCGTAAACGTTATCCAAACCATGCGAACCCGCACCTTGTCCGGTAACGCGCCAATGACAGGAAACAAACGGGTGATGCGCAGGGACTCCATCAGGAAGAGACCCATCGAGATCTCGACCATGATGATGACCAGGGCGGCGATTTCGGATGTCCGATATCCGCCAATCATACTTGTGCCGCCGACCATCTCGGCCATGGGTCTCGCGATCAGCGAAAAGTTGATCGTGGCACCACCGATTGCAACGCAGAGTACCAGCATCGACACAAAGAAATAGACGAGCGACGACGAAGACAGTACAGATACTGCGCGGTCCTCGCCGGTCACCATATCCTCGTATTCCTGCATGTGCCGGTCTATGGTTACCGATCGACTTAACAGGCTGTCGACATTCTTGCCGACCCGCCGCAACGTCTGTTGTATCTGCCGCCATTCCGGCCGCATCTTGCGCAACAGTGCGTGGCGCTTGGTGCTGGCCTCGCGATACATGACCATCGCTTCCTGATGCGCCTTGACGAGGGATTTGTGGATGTCGCTCAGCACGGCACCAACGCGTACCCGGCCTTCGCGCGAATCAATGGTCGCGACCGCCTCGACAGCCTTGACCCAGCCTGGCGGATCGGGAGGAACGTCAACGGCCTGTTGATGATCTTCCTCGATGCGATTAATCGACTCGCTCAATGAGCGATGCAGCGCGGAGTAGTTGGCGAGGTCTTTGCAAACCGTTTCATTTACGCGATCGAACTCGCGCTCGACGATTCTTTCTTTCGCCTCGCGGCCGGCTGCCAGCAATACTTCACGATTACGCTCGCGAAGTCGGGTCTCCGCGCGCGAAATCGACTTGGAAGCGAAGCGCAGGCTCTGATGCATCGTTGCCGCGCTCGCGCGTATTGCCTTGTGAGCCGAGTCTCGCGCAAAAAAAAGTGTGGTGACGGCCAGCACGATCCAGAGAAGTGCTGACAGTACAGGCCAGGGAGTGATGCTTAACAGGAAATCCATTTGGGTAACCCCGCTGTCTTGGTGAGATCCTAGAGACCGGTAGTTTTGCGACCCTTCCTTTCGAAAGGTGTGCCTTTTTCGATGGTAGTGGCAAGCGTTTCATAGTCGCCTTCGAACTGCAACAGAGGCCGTCACCGTCCGAATAAATACAATTAGATATAATCAAAACGCTGACAAATGTCTCCGCATGAGTAGTGGACATAATATCGCGAAGGCTCTGATCTGCCGTAAATCTGTGCCGACGCGACCTCCACACGGGCTTTGTATTGTCGCCGTGCGGAGACAGTGTTCGCCGGACCCAAAATCCCGGAAAATTGAGGCTACGAAACCGGAATTATTCAAGGCCGGCTCGCGTGTTAAGGAATAAGACGCGAGTCACGTGGCATGCCTGACGCCGGCATTCAAAGCAGAACAAAAACGAAAAAGGGAATTCTTCGCGATGAACTGCATCTACCGAACGCAAGGAACGCTTTTCAGGACTTTGCCGTTAGTGCTGGCACTGTTCTTCTCCGGCTGTGCGATCATTTCGCAACAACCGGAATCCACGCCGGATGCCAGACCAACCGAGGTCGAACCTGCTCCTGCGCCGGAAGTCACGAAACCCCCAGTGGTGGAATCGCCGGTCGTCCGTGAGCCTGAGCTCTTTACTCAACGCGTCGCCATTGTTCTGAGTGACAGAAAACCCGCTTACGAAAACGTTGCTATAGAACTCGGCGAGTTGTTGCAAGACTATGCGATTTATGATTTGACCGACAAGAGCCTCACGCCGCGTGGCGTATTCTCGAATATCGCGGACTTCGATGCAGGCCTGGTCATTGCGATTGGCTTGCGCGCAGCGACCGTGGCCAACGCGTACTCGCAAGTGCCGGTTGTTTTTTGTCAGGTCTTTAACATTTCCGAAATCGACTTGCGTTCCGAGAATCTGAAAGGGGTTGCTTCGTTGCCGCCGCTGGCGATGCAGGTGGAAGCATGGCAGGACCTGAATCCGGCCCTGAAGCATGTCGGCGCCATCTTAGGGCACGGTCATGAGGAATTGCTCGCCGAAGCGAGCCAGGCTGCCGAAGCGGCCGGCCTGACTTTGCACCATCGGATCGCGAGGTCCGATCGCGAGACGCTCTATATGTTCAACAGGCTGACGCCGGATATCGATGGCTTCTGGCTGTTTCCCGACAACCGTATTCTCAGCCCATCGGTGCTACGGCAGATGCTCGCTTATGCGTCTCGTCACCGCGTCCAGGTTGCGGTCTTTAATCCGGCGTTGCTCGATTTCGGCGCAGCATTAAGTGCGACATCTGTCGATTCAGACATCGCCGAGACAGTCGTGTCGGTCGCCCATCGTGTCATTCGTGGCGACGGCGAGTCGATACCGACTGTGACGCCGTTAAACGAGATTAATGTTCAGACGAATGGTGCAGTAATCAAGAAACCGGAAGTGGCAGCTGCAAACGGAGACGGCACACGATGAAACGCTGGATAGCATCATTGCCGGGCGCGGCGGTGCAGTTAACAGACACTGCCGAGCCCGTGCGCCGCGGCGGCAAACGCGTACTGATCCACGAAATTCTTTCGTTGCAGATTCTGATCACGGCCGTAATCGGTGCATTGGCAATCGCTGGACTGTACTGGGGCGGGCAGTGGGTATTACAGGACAATTACAACCGTTGGGCATTGCAGTGGACAGAAGAGCTGAACGAGCTCGGAGCACCTTTGTACCTGCCCGGCGACGACGAAGTGATACTTCGCCTCGAAAGCTTCATCGACAAGTATCCTGAAATCGATAACGTTACCTATTATCGACAAGATGGCTCAGTGCTGTTCGTGATCACCAACCAGGCGCTCCAGACAGCGCGAGGGTTGGCGCTGAATCGGAATACCATCGACAGTATCGCGTTGCTCATGGACGCCGAGACACCCTATGTCATCGACAACAGCATTTTCAATGCAAGGGCGTTCAGGATTATCGCACCTATCTGGACCGAGTCGATTGAGGGCGATGGGCTCTTCGACCTGAGTCTGATGGAATCGGCCTCGATTACGACCAAAAGGCTGATCGGATTCGTAGACCTCAACCTTGATTTCAACCTGTTTCACAACAAGCTGGTTGGCAATATAAAGAAGGCCAGCGCTGTATTGCTCTGCTTGCTGATTATTTCCGGTTTGGCAGGTCGGCGATATCTGCGTCGCGCGTTGAGTGCGATTTCGGATCTGCAGAAACCGATTGCCGAGTTGGCGAAAGGCAATTTGTCCGTTCGTTTCAAGCCCGCAGTACATCGCGAGATATCGGAAATCGTCGAGGCCCTGGAAATGACGGTATCTGCATTGAGCGAACGGGATGCCAGACTGCTGAAGCTCGCCAATCATGATGCATTGACCGGCCTCTATAACCGGCGTCGTTTCATCGAAGAACTGGACAGCGAAGTTCAATTTCTTGGCCGCAACAAGAATCGAGGGGCTTTGTTTTTCGTCGATCTCGATCAGTTCAAGTATGTCAACGATACCTGCGGCTATCCGGCCGGTGACCGGCTCATCAAGGAGGTCGCGAAACAGCTCAAGAATTCAGTGGGCGAGGAAGGAATCGTCGCTCGCTTTGGCGGCGATGAGTTCGCGGTGCTTGCAAGCAACGCATCCAGGCGACAGGCGAAATCGCTGGCAGAGCTGATCCTCGAAGACATGCGCCAGCTTTCGCACGTCGAGGGCGACAACATATTTCATATTCACTGCAGCATCGGTGTCACCATGATCAGTGCGGACAAGTGTACCTCTGACGACCTCATTGCTCAGGCCGACATCGCCTGCCGCGAAGCAAAGGCGCGTGGCCGTAACCGTATGGAGTTCTACCGCGTGTCAGAACGCGAAGCGGAGCAGATGGTCGCTGACGTCGGCTGGATGAGAACTTTGCGACAAGCCATCGATAACGATGACTTCGTACTACGTTATCAACCAATCGTGCAGATTTCCTCGGGTGAGACGACACACCATGAAGTCCTGCTCAGGATGAAAGCAGACAATGGCAAACTGATAACGCCGGACGCATTCCTGCCGGCGGCGGTGCGTTTCGGCCTGATGGCAGATATCGATACCTGGGTGATCGAAAACGCGATCAAGGCACTGGCGGAATACCGCCATGGCAATCCGGATCTGCAATTTTCCATTAACTTGTCGACCAACGCGTTCGAAGCTGAGAATCTCGGTACCTTCGTTGCCTCACAGTTGAAGAAGTACGAAGTGCCGGCAGCCAGCGTGATCTTCGAAATAACCGAGAGTCTCGCGGTTCGCCATCTGAGCCACGTCGAGCAGCAGATCGCCGTGCTCCGCGAGCTGGGCTGCGAGGTCGCATTGGACGACTTTGGCACCGGTTATAGCTCGTTCAGTTACATACAGCAGTTGACCGTCGACTACATCAAGATCGACGGCTCGTTCATCAAGGACCTCGTCAACAAACGCGTGGATCAGAAGATTGTCCAACTGATCGGCGAAATCGGCAGGGAAGCGGGCATGAAAACCATCGCCGAATACGTGCAGAGTAGCGAGGCCTTGTCACTGCTGGGGAAACTGGGCATCGACTATGCACAGGGTTATTACATCGGCCGGCCGATGAAAGTGCCGACTTTGAAATCAATGCCCATCCCGATCGCCACCAAGCATAACCGCCTGCTCAGTAGCGTATAAGAATAGGGGTCGAAGCGCTAACAGCGGTTAGCGGTTCGACGCCTAGTTTTCGACTTCGTCCTGTTGATCCGGCCACCCCTGTGGTTGCAGTGTATCGAATACAGGTTTGAATCGATTCAGGATGTCACAGAACAGGTCCGCGGTGATTTCGGCGTCATAGGCGGCGGAATGTGCCGAGCTCTCGTCCCAGCTCATGCCGGCTGCGTGCACGGCGCGGGCGAGAACGGTCTGGCCGTACGCAACGCCGCACAAAGTCGCCGTATCGAAGCTACTGAAGGCGTGAAATGGATTGCGCTTGATCGCCGATCGACGTGCTGCCTCGTTAACGAATCCCAGGTCGAAGGACGAATTGTGTCCGACCAGTATTGCTCGCGTGCAACCAGTCTCGCGGATCGCCCTCCTTACCTCCCGGAAGACGCGCTGTAGCGCGTCGCGCTCGTCAATCGCCGGTCGCAGCGGATGGTCGGGATCGATTCCGTTCACGGCCAGCGACGCGGGTTCGAGATTGGCGCCTTCGAAGGGTTTCACGTGGTAGCGATACGTCACTCCGCGGCGAAAAGTGCCGTCTTCTTCCGTGTCGACAAGGACCGCC
Organism: uncultured Woeseiaceae bacterium; assembly: GCA_964386685.1. Taxonomy (GTDB): domain Bacteria; phylum Pseudomonadota; class Gammaproteobacteria; order Steroidobacterales; family Woeseiaceae; genus JACZWL01. The sequence goes on from CAYLSX010000014.1 coordinate 16,351, forward strand.
GCAATTTCCAGCAAGGCATCCGTTTTTGAATTGAAGCCACCCGTCTCGACATCGACGACGACAGGCAGGAAACCGCGAAAGCGATCGGCAATCGAGAACGGCATATTCACGTGTTTGTCTATATCCAGTCTGGTTTGTCCAGCGCGTGCTGGTCGAGAATAAGATTCATGGTGTAGCGGACGCCGAATCCTGTAATTTCGGATGGAATGTGGGCAAGACCCCCTTTGCGAGCGCAGGCGCTGAGGTCGACGTGCACCCAGGGAACATTGTTCTCGACGAATTCGTTCAGAAATACAGCCGCCAGAATATGATCGCCACCACCGTTTGGCGCGCACTGCTTCAGATCGGCAACGTCACTCTTGATCTCGGAGAGGAACTCCTTGTCTACGGGAAATGGCCACACGCGTTCGCCGCTGTCGCGGCCGGTCTTTTTCAATACCGGGTGCCAGTCCGGCCGGTTCGTAAATACGCCACTGTAACGGTTGGTTATTGCGGTGACACAGGAGCCCGTCAGTGTCGCATAGTCAATCATCAGTCCCGGATTCTCCCTGCTGGCAAATACCAGCGTGTCGGCAAGCGCCATACGTCCTTCGGCATCGGTATGTATGGTCTGGATCGTCTTGCCGTTCGCCGCTTCGACGATGTCCTGCGACTTGTAAGCTTCGGGCCCGGTGCGGTTTTCGGTGATGGCAAGCCAGCAATCGACGGCGTACGGCAGTTCGAGTGTCGAAATGGCGAGCAAGGTGCCGAGCGCAACGGCGCTACCCCCCATGTCCGTATGCATATCGAGCATCGACGCAAATGGTTTCAGATTGGTGCCGCCCGTATCGAAAATGATGCCCTTGCCGACGAGGCTCAGATTCGCAGCCGCGGTTTTCGAGTCAGGGCGATAGCGCAGGCGCACGATAGCGGCGCTATCGTTTTCATTTCCCTGCGCGACGGCGAGAAACGCACCGGCGCCAAGCTTGGCCAATTCATTGGTGGAGAATTTCTTGAATTGCCAGCCGCTCTCTTTGGCCAGGTCCTGTACAAGTCTGGTGTAGTTTGATGCATCCAGCTTGTTCGGCGGCATTGCTGTCAGCCAACGCGCCAGATTATTGCCCGCGGCTTCAGCGCTCTCCCGGTCGAAATCGGTCTTTTCGTCAAGGCCGATGACCCGCACGCTTTTCACACGCGCCGGCGAATGCTTCGACTTGTATTCCGGCATCGCGAAGCCGGCGGCAAGCGCCGCGGCGACCAGGCGTTTCGAGATTCGTTGCTGGGCCGCCGAATCGAATCCGAGGACCCAGATTCCGACGCATCCGGCTTTCTCGCTGGTTGCCGCAGCCAGCATTTTTCTGCCGAGCGTCAGTTCATCGAAGGCAGCCGTATCGCCTGAAACCGTGCCGACCAGCACGCGCGTCTGACGCTTGTTATTAAGCCGGGTCTCGGCGGCGGGCACGGCGCCGTTACTGCGGCGTCGCATCAGGTCCCTGATCTTGTTGCCTTGCTGCACCTTGCGCCAGAGTCCGGACGGCGCTTTTTTCGGCAGTATCAGTAGCAGCTGGTCTAAGCCGGCCAGCGCCTTGCTGCCCGGTGCCCCGGTTGAATGAGAGACCTTGATGCCTAGCTTGTTGATTTCTGGAAGCAGATTGTGCATTTGAGTGATAACCTAGCGCCTGGCCGACCGCGATCGATCGGTGATCCTAGCAGGACGCCCTAACGAATTCACGCAAAAAGCTGCGTGCATTCACGCGAAAAGCTGCGTGCATTCACGCGTAAAGCTGCGTGTTTTCTCGTTGAAGAGTGTGGGCGGCCGTCGCCTGAAAAATAATGGATGAATATGAGCGATTTCAGCC
>CAYLSX010000014.1:18288-27119 GCA_964386685.1 uncultured Woeseiaceae bacterium
GAGTGTGGGCGGCCGTCGCCTGAAAAATAATGGATGAATATGAGCGATTTCAGCCGATTTGACGATATCGATCCGACCGAAACACGTGAGTGGCTTGAGTCGATCGATTCGGTTCTCAGTCAGCATGGCCCCGAACGGGCCCATTATCTGCTGAACCAAATGATCGACTTCGCGCGTCGTTCCGGTGCGTATTTGCCCTATAGCCCGAACACCGCATACCTGAACACGATCGCCACCGGCAAACAGCCCGAGTACCCGGGCGATCGTTCCATCGAGCGGCGCATTGAAGCCTATATTCGCTGGAACGCGATGGCGATGGTCGTTCAGGCGAACCGGGTCAGCACCGAGTACGGCGGACACATCTCGAGCTATGCCTCATCGGCAACCTTGTACGAGGTCGGATTCAATCATTTCTGGCGGGCAGCATCCGATGACCACGGCGGAGACCTCGTGTTCTTCCAGGGTCATTCGTCTCCCGGCATTTACTCGCGCGCCTACCTCGAAGGCCGGCTGAACGAGGATCATCTGAATCGTTTTCGGCAGGAAGTCGGCGGTGGTGGATTGTCTTCTTATCCACACCCCTGGTTGATGCCGGACTTCTGGCAGTTCCCGACGGTATCGATGGGGCTCGGCCCGATGATGGCGATCTACCAGGCACGCTTCATGCGATATCTCGAGCATCGCGAGATGATTCCGGCCAGCGATCGCAAGGTCTGGTGTTTCCTCGGTGACGGCGAGATGGATGAACCCGAGTCCATGGGCGCGATCACGATGCCGGTGTGGGAAGGACTCGACAACCTGATCTTCGTCGTCAATTGCAACCTGCAGCGACTCGACGGTCCGGTTCGCGGTAACGGCAAGATCATCCAGGAACTCGAGGCTGCGTTTCTCGGTGCCGGCTGGAATGTCATCAAGGTCATCTGGGGTTCGCGCTGGGACCCGTTGCTTGCCGAAGACCACAGCGGCCACTTGAAACGGGTCATGGAAGAATGCGTCGACGGTGAGTATCAGAACTTCAAATCGAAAGGCGGCGACTACGTCCGCGAGCATTTCTTCGGCAAGTACCCCGAAACTGCCGCGATGGTCGCGAATATGTCGGACGACGAAATCTGGCTTCTCAATCGCGGTGGACACGATACCCGCAAGGTCTATGCCGCCTATCACAATGCCGTACGGCACAAAGGACAGCCGACAATTATTCTAGCGAAGACTGTCAAAGGCTTCGGCATGGGCACGGCAGGCGAAGGCCAGAATATTGCGCACCAGCAGAAGAAGCTGGACGTCGATGCACTCAAGGAATTCCGCGACCGTTTCAACATTCCGGTGTCAGATAAAGATATCGAGCAGGTGCCCTACTGCAAGCCGAATCCTGACGGCTCGGAAATCGAGTATTTGCATGAGCGCAGACGGGCGCTTGGCGGCTTTGTGCCAAAGCGACGCGTAAAATCGAAAGCCTTGCCGGTGCCACCGCTCGAAGCCTTCAAAACGCAGCTCGAGGGAACCGGCGAGCGCGAAGCATCGACGACGATGGCATTCGTTCGCATTTTGACGACGCTCATTCGTGACAAGCAGTTTGGTCCGCATGTCGTGCCGATCGTGCCCGACGAGGCCCGCACCTTTGGTATGGAAGGCATGTTCCGCCAGATCGGTATTTATTCTTCCATCGGTCAGTTGTACACGCCGCAGGACGCGGACCAGCTGATGTACTACCGCGAGGACAAGAAGGGTCAGATCCTGGAGGAGGGTATTAACGAAGCCGGTGCTTTTTGTTCATGGCTGGCCTCGGGAACGTCGTATACGAATCATGACGTCCAGACCGTGCCGTTCTATATCTATTACTCGATGTTCGGCTTTCAGCGCATTGGCGATTTTATCTGGGCCGGTGCCGACCTTCAGTCTCGTGGCTTCCTTATCGGCGGCACGGCCGGCAGAACCACACTGGCGGGTGAGGGTCTGCAACACCAGGACGGGCACAGTCTCGTGCATGCATCCACAGTGCCGAATTGCGTTTCCTACGATCCGACTTACGCCTATGAACTTGCCGTGATCATCCAGGACGGCCTGCGTCGCATGATCGCTGAGCAGGAAAATGTTTTTTATTACATTGCCTGCATGAATGAGAATTACGTGCATCCGCCAATGCCTGCCGGCGTCGAGGACGGTATCCTCAGGGGCATGTACTTGCTGGATGTTGCAGGGCAGGGCACAGTTCGCCCGCAACTAATGGGCTCGGGAACGATATTGCGCGAGGTCATTGCCGCTGCGGAGCTGTTGGAAAAGGATTTCGGCATCCCTTGCGACGTCTGGTCGGTGACGAGTTTCAATGAGCTGCGACGCGATGCACTCTCAACGGAACGCTGGAATCAGCTGCATCCCGAGGGAAAACCGCGCAAGAGCTACTTAGAAAAGTGTCTTGCCGATCGCAAGGGACCGTATGTCGCCGCAACGGACTACATGAAGATCGTAGCCGATCAGATTCAGCGCTGGGTTCCAGGGCAGTACGTTACGCTGGGAACAGATGGATTCGGCAGAAGCGATAGCCGCCAGGCCTTGCGGCAGCATTTCGAAGTCGACAGGCGATACATTACGGTAGCAACGCTCAAGGCACTGGCCGATGACAGGATGTTCGACCACAAATCTGTTGCTCAGGCGATCAAGGACTACGGCATCGATCCGGATAAGGCGGATCCGGTAACACTCTGACGAGGCGCGAAGGTGGCAGACACAATCGACATTACGGTTCCCGACCTCGGTGATTTCTCGGAAGTTGATGTCATCGAAGTGCTGGTTAAAGCAGGCGACCACGTAAAACGGGAAGACGGTCTTGTCACGCTGGAGACGGACAAGGCGACGATGGACGTGCCTGTTGAGCAGCACGGTATCATCGAGGAACTGACCGTCAAAATTGGCGACAAGGTGTCGACGGGCGACGTCATCGGGCGCCTGAAAATCGAGGTCGGCGATACGGTTATTGTAACGCCGGCCATTGAGGCGAGCCTGGGGCAGGGGGACACGACAGTCGTCGCCTCTGCGGACGTGGATCTCGAGGCAGTAAGCGGCAAACATACCTTATCGGTGCCTGACCTTGGCGACTTCAGCGACGTCGATGTCATCGAAGTGCATATTTCGGCGGGAGACGATGTCGCTCTCGACGATCCGCTGATTACGCTGGAGACGGACAAAGCAGCAATGGATGTGCCGGCCGTCCTGGCGGGCAAGATCGAAGCATTGCTGGTCAAGATCGGTGATACCGTCTCGCAAGGATCGCCGATCGCAATCATCGATGCGCTTGACACCACCGTCCAACCCGCTGCAAAACCACCGCCAGCCAAGCAAGAGCCGCTCGAGGCGACCGCGAGCCAGCCCAAGCCGGCTAAGGCCGAGAAGACGCCGAAAGCAAGTTCGCCGCCTGTCGACGAAGCCGGTTTCTCGAAAGCGCATGCAAGCCCATCGGTCAGGAAGCTTGCTCGTGAGCTCGGCGTCGACCTGGCGCAAGTCAAAGGCACCGGACTGAAAGACAGAATCCTGCACGATGATGTAAAAGCCTTCGTCAAAGCAATTCTCACGGGAAAGAAAGAAATCGGTGGCGGATTACCTGCCGTGCCGAGCGTCGATTTTGCGAAGTTCGGCGAAATCGACACCGTGCCGCTGACACGTATTCAAAAGATAGCCGGCCCACGGCTGCAGGCGAGCTGGCTTAATATTCCCCATGTAACGCAGCACGATCGCGCTGATATCACGAGGATGGAGAGAAGTCGTCAGGAATTAAAAGAAGCGGCGAAGAAGAAACAGGGTATTAGCCTTACGCCGCTGGCGTTCATACTCAAAGCCTGCATTGCAACGTTGAAGGAGTTCCCGAAAGCCAATGCTTCGCTTTCGGAGGATGGCACTTCCCTCATTCAGAAAAACTATTATCACCTGGGCTTTGCTGCAGACACCGAGAACGGCCTGATGGTGCCGGTCATTCGTGATGCCGACAAGATGGACGTCTTTGAACTGGCAAGAGCGCTCGGCGACCTTTCATCGGCCGCACGCGAGGGCAAACTTAAAGCCGATCAGATGCAGGGCGCGAGCTTCACGGTCTCGAGTCTCGGCGGTATTGGCGGGACAGCATTCACGCCGATCATCAACGCGCCCGAAGTTGCGATCCTGGGTGTTTCCAGATCGTCGATACAACCCGTTTGGAATGGCAAAAAGTTTTTGCAACGATTAATGCTGCCTATATCACTTTCATACGATCATCGCGTGATCGACGGCGCCTATGCCGTTCGCTTTACCACTTACCTGGGCGAAGTGCTGGGCGATGTTGATGCTCTCCTCAAGGGTGACGATTAGTGACTGATACGATGGACGTCATCGTCCCTGACCTGGGCGATTTCTCCGACGTCGAGATCATCGAGATCCTCGTTAGTCCCGGCGATGAGGTGCAAGTCGAGGACTCAGTCATCGTACTGGAGACCGACAAAGCCTCGATGGACATTCCGGCAACGCATGCCGGCAAGGTCTCTGCGGTACACGTTGCCGTCGGCGACAAGGTCTCGGCCGGCGATGCCATTCTGACAATCGAAACTGCCGATCCCGGCGAAATTGACAAGACGATGGTCATGAGCCCGGCCGAGTTGCTCGCCGTGGCGGCTGCATCATCGGAAGCGCCGCACGCAGCGCCCGATCTGAAGGCGCCGTCCACACACGAGGCCGACCTGGTCGTGCTCGGCTCGGGACCCGGCGGCTACACCGCTGCGTTCAGGGCTGCCGACTTGGGCCTGGATGTCACGCTGATCGAGCGTTACCCGGTTCTCGGCGGTGTTTGTCTCAACGTTGGTTGCATCCCGTCCAAGGCACTGCTGCATGCAGCGAAAGTCATCGACGATGCCGCGGCCATGGCAAAAAACGGCATCCAATTCGGCATACCGCGGATCGACGCGTTGGCACTCCGGGAGTGGAAGAACAAGGTCGTTAGCCGTCTGACCGGTGGGCTTCTGCAGCTCGCCAAGCAAAGAAAAGTGAAAGTGATCTACGCCACGGCATATTTCCAGTCCGCAAACCGGCTGGTGCTCAGCGATGGTGACACCGTCGACTTCAAGCAATGCATCATTGCGGCAGGGTCTCAAAGCGCGGAGTTCCCCGGCACGCCCGAGGATCCGAGAATTATGGATTCCACCGGCGCGCTGGAACTCGATCCACTGCCGAAGCGCTTGCTGGTGGTCGGCGGCGGCATCATCGGGCTCGAGATGGCCTGTATTTACAGTTCGCTGGGCACCAGCGTTACCGTCATCGAGCTGACCGATTCCCTGATGCCGGGCACCGACGCCGATCTCGTCCGGCCTCTGCAAAAGATCATCAAAAAACAATACGAGAAGATATTGCTCGATACCAAGGTAACGAGCTTGCGGGCGACCGTACCGGGCATCGAGGTTCGCTATGACGGCGAGAAGGAATCAGGTACTGAGCTCTTCGATCGCGTATTGATATCGATCGGCAGGAGCGCAAACGGCAATCGGATTGACGCGAAAGTGGCGGGCGTCGAAGTCGATGAGCGTGGCATTATTCCGGTCGATATGCAGATGCGAACGAATGTTCCGCATATCTTCGCCATTGGAGACATCGTCGGCGAGCCGATGCTGGCGCACAAAGCGACTCACGAAGCCAAAGTCGCCGCGGAGGTCGCGGCAGGTGAAAAGAGCTCGTTCGATGCGAGAGTGATTCCGTCCGTGGCGTTCACCGATCCCGAGGTTGCGTGGGTCGGCTTGACCGAGAGCGTCGCGAAACAGGATGGCATCGAGTATGAAAAGGCCCAATTTCCCTGGGCGGCAAGCGGCAGGGCATTGGCACTCGGGCACGATGAGGGCATGACCAAACTGTTATTCGACAAGAAGTCGGGGCGCGTACTGGGCGGCGGGATTGTCGGCCCCAATGCCGGCGACCTTATTGCAGAGGTTGGGCTCGCGATCGAGATGGGTGCCGATGCTCGCGACATCGGTCTGACGATTCATGCGCATCCGACCCTGTCCGAGACGGTTGCATTTGCCGCAGAAGCCTACGACGGCACGCTGACGGATTTGTATATTCCCCGAAAGCGCAAAAAATAAGCGATGAGTGAGTACAACGCCCCGCTAAAAGACATGAACTTCGTGATCCGGGACCTGGCCGGTCTCGATCGCATCCTGCAGCTACCGGGCTTCGAGAATATCGACGAAGATGTCGTCGATCAGATTCTCAAAGAGTCAGGCAGGTTTTCACGCGAGGTCCTTGCCCCCTTGAATATTCCCGGCGACCAGGCCGGCTGCAGTGTTGAAGATCGCAAGGTGGTCCTGCCGGATGGATTTGCGGAGGCTTACCAGGCTTTCGTGGAGGGCGGCTGGCAGGCGCTGGCGTCTTCGCCCGAATATGATGGCATGGGATTACCGGAGGCGGTTGCGGCGGCGACGATGGAGATGTGGCAGTCGGCAAATCTCTCCTTGTCACTTTGTCCGCTGTTGACGAGCGGCGCCATCGCCGCGATCGAAGCGCATGCGAGCGATGAACTGAAGCGGACCTATCTGCCGAAGATGGTCAGCGGCGCCTGGACAGGCACGATGAATCTTTCCGAGCCGCAAGCAGGATCCGATCTGGCTGCCGTCAAAGTCAAAGCGGTACCCGACGGGGATCACTACAGAATCTCCGGCACGAAAATTTTTATTACCTGGGGCGATCAGGAGTTTTCCGAAAACGTCATACATTTGGTGCTCGCGAGACTGGAAGGTGCGCCGGAGGGCGTGACAGGGTTATCGCTTTTCCTGGTGCCTAAGTATCTGCTCAATGACGAGGGCAGCGTCGGGGATCGTAATGATCTGTATTGCGCCTCCGTCGAACACAAGCTCGGCATCCATGCCAGTCCGACCTGCGTCATCAACTTTGGTGACGGTGACGGTTCAATCGGCTATCTGGTCGGCGAGGAAAACAAGGGGCTGGCCGTCATGTTCACGATGATGAACCACGCCCGGCTCAACGTCGGCATCCAGGGTCTGGCGATTAGTGAACGTGCCTATCAACTGGCCAGTTCTTACGCCCTGGAACGCGTGCAGGGGGAGGTACCCGGTGTCAAAGGGCGCGTGACGATCATTCATCATGCGGACGTGCGGCGCATGCTGCTGGTGATGAAATCCCTTATCGAAGCGATGCGCGCAACCGCTTGCACGACGGCTGCAGTAGTCGATGTCGCTCATCACAGCGCCGACCAGGAAGAGCGTGCTGCGGCGGGTGCAAGAGCTGCGTTGCTCACGCCGATCGTAAAAGGGTGGCTGACCGAAGTCGCTCAGGAGCTCACCAGCCTGGGTGTGCAGGTTCACGGCGGCATGGGCTTCGTCGAGGAAACCGGGGCCGCACAGCATATGCGTGACGCGCGCATTCTGACGATTTACGAGGGCACAACAGGAATTCAGGCGAATGACCTGGTCGGCCGCAAGATCCTGTATGACGAAGGCAAGGCCATGAAGGAATTGCTACAGGAAATGCGCTCGCTGACTTCAGAACTTGCAGCGGTCGACGAACTCGCTACGATCCAATCCGCACTGTCCAGCGGCATCGAGAGTCTCGAAGCGGCTGTTACGGAACTGATAGAAAGCGCTCCTGGAGATCAGAACGCGCCGGGCGCCGCATCGGTCAATCTATTGATGCTGGCGGGCACGGTGATTGGCGGCTGGCAGATGGCCCGGGCCGCACTTGCAGCCAGGAAGAGGCTCGCCGATGGCGATGTGGACCCCGCATTTCTCGAGGCCAAGATTATGACGGCGCTGTTCTATGCCGCGCACATTCTGCCGCGATCATCGGCGTACGGTCAGGCTGCCGTCTCCGGAAGCGATGTCATCATGGCAATGCCTGAGGAATCGTTCTAGGTTGCGCGAGGCAGGTGTCCGTATCTGCCGCGGGTTTCTGATCTAGTCGATCTCCCAATTGACGGAACCCTTCAACGATTCATCGATCTGCGTTTCGAGGACATCCGCCAGTCGATGGTACGTAACGTCCTTTGAACTCTGGAATATGAACGTGACTCTTTTCTTCCCGGGATACTTTTTTTCGCTCTTGATGCGGCAGTTCTCTTGCTCTAGCAGTGCTCGATATGCCGCCGCCGACTCGGCGACATGATTTGGGGGAAGTGCTCTGATGTCTATACGATACGCGACACTAGAATCGAGGACGTAGATAAGCAGGAAGCCAAATGCTGTCGCCATTACCGCAACGTGCGGAAGGTCCAGACCGCAAGATAATCCTATGAGAGTTACGAATATCACACGGCCGGTCATGCTTGCAGAGCGGAGACTCGTGCGGAAACGGATCAGTCCACCGATGCCGAAAAGGACAAAGCCCACCACCAGGCCGTACTTGATCACCAAAATGCCTATCATGGCGCCGATCACGGAATACATGATGTAGACTTTCGGCGCCTCAATCTCTCGTAGTGTATCCGCCGTTTGCCCGTGCTTGGGATGGTAGGCGACAATGGCGCCAAGAAGCGTAGCGAGCGAGAGCGTCAACAATGCGCTGGCCAGGAAGCTGACATCGGTAAACCCTTGCCACCCTTCGCCCATCGATCCCGGTTGCTGAAACAGCAATTCTGCACCCTGCTGCGACCAGGCTGGAGCTGCGACGAGCGCCACACCCATCGCAAATGCGACAAATACATTCTTCAATCTTGACCCCAATATTTCGGTTGTTGTTGGTCTTGTTGCCAATCAGCAGCTTAGCTGGACTTGAGAAGCTCCCCGGCCTGCTTCCCCAAAATTGACCGGGGATTGTTATTTTTGGCGGTTGGATTATTTCACATTATTGGGCCTTGCTGAAGGATCAGCACG
>CAYLSX010000015.1:0-1326 GCA_964386685.1 uncultured Woeseiaceae bacterium
GCCTGGAAAACAAGCTTGCCGATGCCAAGGCAAGGCAGAAGGCCTTACTCGCCAGACACAAAACAGCGAATAGCAGGCTGGCAGCCAGAAAAAAGATTTTCGACTATCAGATAGACGATGCACTGGTTCGGTTTGAGCAATACACTCGACGAATCGACGATGTCGAAGGACGAATCGAGGCGTACGACCTGGGATTGCCAAAGGATCTCAATCACGAATTCGCAAGCCTTGAAGCTCAGGAAACCATCGAAAAAGAGTTGAGCGATCTCAAGCAACGCGTTTCGGGAAAACCGGTCACAGCAGACGAGGTTGAATAATTGGGAATGTCATTAGGCGAACTAATTACGATTGCGGTCATTATTTTCGTTGCAATACCGGCACCCCTTTTTATCGTCTTGCATTTCATAACGAAGTGGAAACAGTCGCGGGAAATCTCGGGAGGCGACGAGAAAATGCTGGAGGATCTCTGGTGCTTGTCGCAGAGACTCGAAGAACGGCTGGAAACGCTGGAAACAATACTTGATAACGAATTGCCCGATTGGAGGAGGAAACTATGAGCAGAGACACCTGGAATCTGGACCGAGGCCCGTTACGGGGTCTATACCGTGATCGCGAGCACGGCTGGATTTTTGGAGTCTGCGCAGGGCTCGCCGAGTTCGGAAACTTCAACGTCAGCACAGTACGCATTATCGCTGTGATCTGCCTGTGCCTGTTTACCTGGGCAACAGGATTGATCTATATCGCCGCTACTCTGCTTTTTCGTGAGCGGCCGCTGATCTATTCGGGCAGATACAACGAATACGAGTTTTGGCGACGTCGAGGCCACTCATGAGCGATTACGGATCCATCCCGCGCCGGCGCTTCTATCGAAACCGCGAGAAGGCGATGTTGGGCGGCGTGTGTGCTGGCCTTGCCGACTACTTCGGATTCAACCTGAGAGTCACGCGCATACTTGCTTGCATTGCTTTTCTGATGGCGATGCCGATGACGCTATTGATCTACATTGGGGCTGTTTTGCTCATTCGGACGGGGCCGCAAGGTTACGGGAAACCGGAGTATGATCCCGAGTTCAGACAAGCCGTACGCTCGGCGCCGGCTCAGACGATGAACGACATGCGCCGCCGGTTTCAGTCGCTGGATAGTCGCTTGGCGAGGCTGGAGCGTTACGTGACATCGTCTCGTTTCAACCTCGACCAGGAATTCCGCAAGCTCTAACTCTAATGAGCCTGATTCGTAAATATTAAGGGAAACAGATGACAAACTACACATTCGTGCTTTGCATCATTGCAATTGTGATGGGCGCCAGGGTAATTCAGGTGTACCTAA